>JBOHIT010000326.1:0-4826 GCA_050726155.1 Bradyrhizobium sp. | reverse complement strand
CAAAACCGTTGATCAGGTCTGGCGCATCGTCGGCGAATAAATCCGCCGAGGTGATGGGCGTCGTCATCTCCAAGCCTGACAAGGCGCTATGGCCCGATGGTGGCGACGGCAAGGGCGTAACGAAGCTCGATCTCGCGCGCTATTTCGAGGCGGTCGGCGAATGGATGATCGGCCACATCAAGGGCAGGCCGTGCTCGGTGCTGCGCGCGCCCGACGGCATCAAGGGAGAAATGTTCTTTCAGCGTCACGGCATGCCGGGCAAGTCGGAGCTGCTTGAACTCGTCAAGGTCTCGGGTGACCGTCAGCCGTACCTGCAGATCGATCGTATCGAGGGCCTCGCGGCCGTAGCCCAGAGCGGCGGCCTCGAGCTGCACCCCTGGAATTGCGCGCCTGACGCGCCCGACGTTCCGGGCCGGCTGGTGTTCGATCTCGATCCCGCGCCCGACGTTGAATTTGACGAGGTGATCGAGGCCGCCAAGGAGATGCGGCAGCGGCTGACCGCCGTGGGGCTCGAGAGCTTTTGCAAGACCACCGGCGGCAAGGGGCTGCACGTGGTGACGCCGTTGCTCCATGGCGCAAAAGACAAGGTGACGTGGAAAGAGGCCAAGGCGTTCGCGCAAGGTGTCTGCCAGTGGATGGCGAACGATGATCCCGCGCGCTATCTGCTCAACATGTCGAAAAAGGCGCGCCACGGCAAAATCTTCCTCGACTATCTGCGCAACGACCGGATGTCGACGGCGGTCGCCGTGCTGTCGCCGCGGGCACGCGACGGCGCCACGGTGTCGATGCCGCTGACATGGGCGCAGGTGCGCGGCGATCTCGATCCGAAGAAGTATACGGTGCGCACGGTGCCGGCGCTGCTCGCCAAAACCAAGGCGTGGCAGGGTTATGATGATGCGGCGGCGTCGATCAAGGCGGCGATGAAGAAATTGGCGGGGAAACTCTAGACGAACGGAGAAAAAGTAGGGTGGGCAAAGCGAAGCGTGCCCACCATCTTGATCCGAAGCGGAAAGGTGGGCACGGCGCAAGCGCGCCTTTGTCCACCCTACGATGCAAATCGCCTACAGCTTCCCGAGCAGCAGCAATATCAGCAGGATCACGACCACGAGGCCAAGACCACCGCCGCCATAGTAGCCGGTGCCATAGAACGGCCCGCCGCCGATGCCGCTGAAGCCGCCAAGCAGGGCGATAACCAAAATGATAAGGATGATTGTTCCGATTGACATATAGCTCTCCTCAGCCCGGCGATGGGGCGTTTGTCTGCTTGCCCTTAGCCAGAAAAACAAATGGGAACTGTGAAAGTTCCAGTGGTTGCAACGCACATATTGTGCTTGCCTCTTCCATTCGGACGGAACGGAATTACATCTCGAAGATCAGGCTTGAGGATCTTGCCCATGTCCGCACCGCTCGTCGTTTCGATCCCGCACAGCCTCGGTCGCGAGGAGGCGATGCGACGGCTCAAGACCGGATTATCGCGCGCTGCGTCGAGCGTGCCGGTCCTCAGCGTTGATGAAGAGAGATGGGAGGACAATCGCATGGTGTTTCGCGTCCGCGCGCTCGGGCAGGCGGCCGCGGGGCATGTCGATGTCGCCGAGGATCATGTGCGGGTGGAAGTCGTGCTGCCGTGGTTGCTGCAGCGCTTTGCCGAAGTCGCCCAGGCTGCGATCCGCAATCGCGGCAATCTGTTGCTGACCAAAAAAAGCTAGGCGCGTTTGCGCTTTGGTGCAGGTTTCGTGGCGCCATGATATCTGGCCTTCAGCACCGCCACGGGCAGCTGTCCCAGCAGATCGGAAAGCCGCAATTGCGAGGCATCGGCGTCGGCAAAACCTTCGACGGCATAGCCGCTGACGTCGAGGGCTGCATCAAAGCGTTCCGGACGAGGCCATGATCGGCCGTTCTCCGTGAATGCTGTAGGCGATCGCATGGCGACGATGATCGCGGCATCGCGGCCGTGACGGCGGGCAAAGGCGATGACGTGATCGCGGTGAGGCCCGCTGACGTCCAGCGGCTCATAATCGCCGTTCGTGAATACGTCGGACAGTTCGGTGCGCAGTTTGAGGAGATGCCGCGTCCAGGCCAGCTTCAAATGACCGCTCGGCCAATCCAGCGCCAGTTGATTCCAGTCCGGCCTCTGCAGCGATCCCAGCAGGCGGGCGCGCTCGGCAAAATCGACCGGCCGCCGGTTGTCAGGGTCGACCAGCGAAAAATCCCACAATTCCGTGCCCTGATAGAAATCCGGCACACCCGGCATCGTCGCCTTCAGCGTGATCTGGCTGAGCGAATTCAAGGCCCCCAGCAGCGACACCCGCCGGGCCAATACCTCAAGCGAGTCTAGAAACTCGGCCGAAATCGATCGGTCCAGGATCCGCGCGATGAACGTGTTCACCCCTGTCTCGTAGACCTCATGCGGATTGAGCCAGCTGGTTTCCTCCTTGCCCTCGCGCGCCGCCTTCAGCGCGTAGGCCTGCATTCGATCCAGAAAAGAATCATCATCCGGTTGCCAAGCGCCCAGCAGCGCCTGATAGAGCAAGTATTCGAAGGTCGCCGACGGTGCGCGCATCTCGCCGTCGATCACCAGATGAGGGGCGTTGAGCACCTTCCATCGCGCCACCGCACTGGTCCATTCTCCGGGCATTTCCGACAACGCCATGATCCGGGCGCGCGCATCTTCGCCGCGCTTGGTGTCATGCGTCGCGGTCGCCGTCATGCCGTGCGGCCATTCCCTGGCGCGCGTCTGCATCATCCCGTGAAACGCGTCGAGCGGAAGCGCCCTGGCGGACGGATTGCCGCCGACTTCGTTGAGGGCAAGCAGGCGGTGGTAGCGATAGAACGTGGTGTCTTCGAGCGACTTGGCCATCATCGGCCCGGTGAACTGCTGCACCTTGAGCGCAAATCGGCGCACGCGCGGCGCGCTGTGGGTGGCACGGCCGGGCTTGAGCAGGTCCATGGTCAAGGTGTCGCGCAGGAAATCGAAGATACCGTCATCGGCGGCGAACCAGTCGGCGCGCGCCTTCTCGATGGTTTGCGCGATCAGCGCACGGTCGTGGGCGGTGGGACCCGACGACGTCAGATAGGTGCGGTAGACCGGAAAATGCAGCACATAGAGTTCGAGCGCCTGCCGCAGGCCGTCGGCGGAATAGTCGCGGGTCGAGTAATGCCCGCTGGCGATGCGGGCAAGGAGCCGTGTCAGCACGGTGAATTCGCTGGTCAGCAGGGTTTCCAGCACCCGGCGCTTGGCCTCCTTCAGGATCGGTTCGAGTTTCGGCGACTGGCTGCTGATCTGGCGGAAGATTTCGCCCAACGGCTCCAGGCCATTGCCGTCGACCAGCACTTGCGTGATCGTGTTCATCCACTCGTAGCCGGTGGTGCCGTGGACGCCGGTGAAGGAGGGCAGCTTTTCGTCCTCACCGAGAATCTTCTCGATCACGATATAGAATGGTTTGCCGCCCTGCGCCCCACGGATCAGGCGGCGCAGGCGCTGAAAATACTGCACGGGGTCGCGCAGGCCGTCGATGTGATCGAGCCGCAGGCCCTGCAATTTGCCGTCCGCGATCAATTGCCCGACCAGCCGATGGGTCGCCTCAAAGGTGCCGGCGTCCTCGACGCGCAATCCCGCCAGCGAATTGACGTCGAAGAAGCGGCGGTAATTGATGTCACTGGAGGCAAGTCGCCAATGGCCGAGCTTGTAGTGCTGGCGTTCGAGCAGATGGTGCAGCACCAGTGTTTGCGCAGGCCGATCCGGTCCGGCGCGATAGGCCTCGATCCCGCGCGCGATGATTTCGGCGCTTCCCGCGATCGACGCCAACTCCGCCTTGAACGCGGGGGCCTCCTTCCGGTTGGGACGGCGGAGCCCGTGATAGCGCGAAGCGAGGGCGAGAATGTCCTTGCCGGCCGCGCCATCTTCGGCTTCGGCCTGCCTGACGACGGTTCGCAGGATTTCACTATAGCGCTCGGGCGCGATCGGCAATCGATGCTCGAAATACCAGGCGGAAAAACTGCCTTCATCGGGATCGTAGCGCAACTCGATCTCGCCGCTCTCCAGCGCCTGACCGTAGGAGGAGCCGACGATCGGCAGCAGCACGCCGCCGCGGGCGCGGTACGGCAATTGATCCCAGTCGATGTCGAAGGATACCGCGTGCGGCGAGGATTGACCCCATTCCAGTACGTCGAGCCACCATGGGTTGTCGGCGAAATGGACGCCGACATGATTGGGTACGAAGTCGAGGATCAGCCCGAGATCATGCTTTTTCAGCGCCGCGCTCAAACGCTCGAAGCCGGCTTCGCCGCCGAGTTCGGGGTTGAGCTTTGCATGATCGGTGATGTCGTAACCGTGCGTGCTGCCCTTGCGTGCGGTCATGAAGGGAGAAGCATAGAGATGCGTAATCCCGAGCGCCCCAAGATAGGGGGCGACAGCAGCGGCTGCGTCGAAATCGAAATCCGCCGAAAGCTGCAGACGGTAGGTCGCGATCGGGATCGCCGGGGGCATTTTCCTATCCGATGCGCCAGTGCACCGACCATGGCGGGACGCGCTCTCCCAACTCGCTGCCCCAGAGAAGGGTTCCCTTGAATTCACCTGATGTATTGGCGATCTCCCGGTCGGAGAGATTGGCGAGCAGGCGAAGCGCGGCGCCGTCGCCCATGCGCCAATCAGCCGTCACCAGGCCATCGCCGGCCGCTTTGGCTTCGCCGAACGCAGCGCCTGCGAGACGAGGTACGATCTCGCGTCGGCGGATCGCCAGCATCTGCCGGACGCTGGACAGCCTTGTTTGCGCCGCGGGACCGGCGCGCTCATCCCAGTCGAGTACGGCTGATTGAAACGTCGACGG
>JBOHIT010000325.1:0-3828 GCA_050726155.1 Bradyrhizobium sp. | reverse complement strand
CGATTGATCAGTCCCCACTGGAGCGCGGTCCGCGCGTTGTATTGCTGGCAGAAGAACCAGATTTCGCGCGCGCGTTTCTCACCGACCGTTCGGGCGAGATAGGCCGAACCCCAGCCGGCGTCGAAAGATCCGACACGAGGACCAGCCTGTCCGAACTTCGCGTGTTCCGCGGCGACCGTCACGTCGCATATGACGTGGATGACATGACCGCCCCCGATCGCATAGCCATTGACGGCGCAGACTACAGGTTTAGGGAGGCGACGCGCTCGCGACGCACGCTGAGTTGCCGCGTGCGTCCACCAGCATAGGTGACCGTCAGAACAAACACCCGGTGCCCTTCGCCACGCGCGCATTTCGGGCAGTCTTTGGTATGTCGGACGGTGCGCTCCAGCAGCGAGCCACGCAGCAATTCGCCGGTGACCGGCAGCTTGCCGACAAGCTTCTCGCGCGCTCGAAAGGATCGATCTCGAATCATTCATAAGAATGAATCAGACCGCGCTCGCCCCTGTCAATTTCAATTCCGTCTGTCCTTGCAGTTTTCCATGCCCTGAGCAATTCTCCCGCAACAACCGAGCACTTCAATTTTGCGCCGGAAAGTAGCTAGCGATCCTCCGCTTGAACCGGCCGGATATAGCGAGACCAAATTGCCGATGGCTCTGAAGACAGTCGTGGCGAACAATAGAGTTCGGGCTCTTCTTCTGACCACGAACGGAAGAGCTTTTTCTGCCGGCGTCGATCTTGCAAGTCCAAGGCCGGGTTTGAACTCGAAATGACCGCGACGAGATGTTGCGTGACTGCTTTCAGCCGGCATTTCTGCTGCTGCGCGAATTGAAGATTCCAACCGTGGCATCGGCTCAGGGTTTGGCCATTGGCGCGGCATGAGTCTCGCTTTGACCTGCGATCTGACGCTGGTAGCGGAATCGGCTTATTTTCAGGCGGCATTCGTCAATCTCGGCATCGTTCCAGATACGGGTTCGAGCTGGTTGCTTTTGGAGTGAATGGGTGAAGCCAGAACCATGGGTGCGCTCCTGCTTGGTGAGCGGATACCCGGTATCACCGCCGCCGAATGGGGGCTTGTCTGGACATGCGTTGTTGACGAAGAGCTCTCTCCAACGAGCGAGCAAATTGCTCGGAAGCTGGCGAGCGGGCCTACCGCCGCATACGATCTCATCAAGCGCATGGTTCGGAGACAAAGTGCGGGTGGATTGCGCATTGCATGGATGCCGGCCGAGATCATCATGATCGATCTCGACGACAACCGCCTGGGACTCGCACGGCAGTTCGGCGCGACGCAGACGATCAATAGCTCCGACAGCAAAGCCGCTGAGAAGGTGAAGGCGCCGACCTGCCGCCGCGGCGTGGGCACGGCGGCGATCGAAGCGGTCGGCGTCCCACCGACGTTGCTGCTCTGTCAGGAACTGCTGACGCCTAGCGGGGGCATAGCCAATATTGGTGCTCACGGCCAAAAGGTCGATCTGCATCTCGAAACGCTGTGGTCGCAGAATATTTCCATCACGACCCGACTGGTTCCGATGCAAACTCGGAGAAAACAGGGGACCAAAAGGGATGCGACGATGGCAAGCCAGACCAGCCGGAAGCACCCGCGAGCTTTTGCCCGCCCTTGATCGGATCAAGAGAGACGGGATGAATCTCCCCTCCGTCCTGATCGGTAACCGGAACCTTATCGCCGTTACGATTATTGCGGTGCCTCGAGCGGCAACATTAAGCAAGCTTGCGTGCAACGCGCATCGATGGCGGCCGTTCAAACTCTTGTCACCTGCCCCGCTTGGGTGCTTTACCTTCAGGATTTCGACGGGCGGAACGATTACGTCTTGTTCCGGCGAACTGGCTGAAGGTTCGCCGGAATATCTGTCGTCTCGCGGCCGAGGGCCGCGGTCTATTTCGATAGATCAGATCGCGTCCCAATTAAAAATATCCGCCGAGCGGTCGAGCTTGTAGAACGACGACTTCAGCGCCGGCATGCCGTGCTCGGCGATGGTTTGCGGCGTCCAGCCTTCGTCGCGATGAATCGAGCGTAAGGGGCGCGACTGGCTCATCAGGAAGATCTCGTTCATCCGCACCGCAAAGATTTGCCCGGTGACGTCCTTGGCGGCGTCGCTGAGCAGGAACGCGCAAATCGGCGCGATCTTTTCCGGCCCCATCTGCTGGATCTTTGCCACGCGCGCCTTCTCGGCTTCGGTTTCGGTCGGAATGGTCCCGATCAGGCGGCTCCAGGCGAATGGCGAGACGCAGTTGGAGCGGACATTGAAGCGGTTCATGTCGAGCGCGATCGATTTCGACAGGCCGACGATGCCGAGTTTCGCCGCGGCGTAATTGGCCTGGCCGAAATTGCCGACCAGTCCCGAGGTCGAGGTGAAGTGGACGAACGAGCCGCTCTCCTGCTCGCGGAACAGCCGCGCGGCGGCATGCGAGACGTAGAACGAGCCCATCAAATGCACCTTGATGACGGACTCGAAGGCGTCGATGCTCATGCGGTGGAAGATCGCGTCGCGCAGGATGCCGGCATTGTTGACGACGCCATCGAGCTTGCCAAAGCTGTCGACCGCCATCTTGACGATCTTGCTGGCGGGAATGGCTTCAGCAACGGTTTCGAAATTCGCCACCGCCGTGCCGCCGCGCTTCTTGATTTCCTCGACCACTTCCTCGGCCGGCGAGGCGCTCGATCCCGAGCCGTCGGCGGCACCGCCGGGATCGTTGACCACGACTTTTGCCCCCTCGGCGGCGCAGAGCAGCGCGATTTCCTTGCCGATGCCGCGTCCGGCGCCGGTGACGATGATGGATTTGCCTTCGAGTGATTTGCCCTGCGCCATTGATGTCTCCCGTTTTGTTATCTGCGTTGAATGTTTCCCTCGTCATTCCGGGACGCTCGACGCGCGAACCCGGAATCTCGAGATTCCCCGATGTGCAATTGCACATCTGAGGTCTGGTACTTACGGACCATCCCCGAATGACGATTATCTCTCGTTGGTAAAAATGATCGTGCCTGACGCAGCGAACATGCCGCCGACGCCGTGGCAGACCGAGATCTTCGCGCCCGGCACCTGCGCCGGCGCGATGCCGCGCATCTGGCGCACGCTCTCCTGCAGCGCGTACATGCCATACATGCCCGAATGCATATAGCTCAGTCCGCCGCCATTGGTGTTGAGCGGCAGCTTGCCGCCGGGACGGGTGTTGCCGTCGGCGATGAATTTGCCGGTCTCTTCATGCGGCATGAAGCCGAGATCGCCGAGGCCATAGAGCGGCAGATGCGCGAAGGCATCGTAGATCATGAGATGGTCGACATCCTTGAGCGCAATGCCGGCCTCGCGGAACGCGGTCGGCCCCGCCACCCGGAACGCCCGCGAGGAGTCAAAGGTCTGCATCTGGCTGACCATCGGCGTTTCCACGCTCTCGCCGGTGCCGAGAATATAGACCGGCTTTGTTGGAAAATCCCTGGCCCGGTCGGCCGAGGTCAGGATCAGCGCGCCGCCGCCGTCGGTGACGAGACAGCATTGCAGGATGCGGAACGGATAGGCGATCATCTTCGAGTTCAATACGTCCTCGACCGTGATCGGCGCCTTCATGGTGGCGCGCGGGTTCTTGGCGGCCCATTCGCGCTGCGCGACCGCGACCATGGCGATCTGCTCATGGGTGATGCCATAGGTCTTCATGTAGCGCAGCACGGGTATAGGAAACATGCTGGGCGGGCCGAACACGCCGAACGGCGACTCGAACTGGCCATTGAGACTGTCCGGCGGCGTCGAACGCGGCAGCTTGCCGATCATCGACTTGCCGCTCTCGGCATGCGTGATCAGCACGGTCTTGCAG
>JBOHIT010000324.1:0-2424 GCA_050726155.1 Bradyrhizobium sp. | reverse complement strand
TCGTCGTCGGCCGTTCCGAAGAGACGCTCTCTTGCGCATCGGCATCGTTCGAATTTGTAGCCGCATCCAGCGCTTCAGCGCTCATGTTGCCTACATCTTCGGTTGCCGCCCAGGCAGGCAATACTGGGCTGGCGAAGCCAACGACGAAGCATAGTCCAACGTGCCGCGCACAGCATGCGGCCAAGTATTTGTTTCTCTTCATTGCACGGCCCCTCCCAGGGTGTGGGTCTTGACTTGCAAAGCTCGCTATTAAACTTTCGGCCCTAGAACCCCTTTATCTGCTTCGAATTGGTCGTAGGGCTCTGCTTGTGTCAATGGCTTGCTGCATCACACTCACCATCAGCGCCGAATTGCGAACACCGGAACAGACGAGCGCCTTACTTGGACAGGAAGCGCAATTCCTTTGACGTATAGGCATCAAGGTGCACCGCCTTCATCAGCTCGAGCGGGCTGTTGTAGCGTCCAGGATGGGCGGCGCGATAGCTGGAGTCGGATCCGGTGAGCAGAATTGACTCGAACAGTTCGGAAACAGCATTGGCGGTAGCACTTAAGGTTGCGCCTCCATACATCACGAACGCGAAGCCCATTTCGGCGAGATCGGTCGCGGTATAGCCTGCCGGGGGCGCATCGCCCATGCCCATTACCGGGCCATCGATCTCAGCGACCAATCGCTCGAGCCAGCGCATTTTTTCGTCCGGCGTCAGCGAGGCGTATTCAAGGTTGTTAACCGACATGAGCATCGGCATCGCCATGTCCGCGCCGGCTTCGAGGAAAAGGTTTGAGCGGGTGACCAACTCATCGAAACCGACTGTGTCGGCGTCTGAGCGGGCCACGATCACAAAATCTGGGTCAGTGCGCGCATCAACGGCGGCGGCGACCCGGTCGATAGCCTCTGCACGGTCCACGACGCTACGCCGCGCAACCAGGGGGCAGTGCTTCGGATTGCTCTGGTCTTCGATATGGATGCCAGCTGCCCCGGCACGTTCCATTTCGCGGATGGTCCGTTGGATGTTCAGTGTCCCGCCGAATCCGGTGTCGATGTCGGCGAGAATAGGCACGTTGACAGCTGCGGCCATGCGCGAGGTATTCGACGTCAATTCCGTCAGCGTCATCAGGCCGAGATCAGGTGCTCCCAGTTGGGTGATCTCAACTCCAAAGCCGGTCAGATGAATCGCTTGAAAGCCAGCCATTTCCGCCAGCCTGGCGGTGAACGGATCGTAGCAGCTGGCCGCAGTGACCATACCTCCATCAAGCCGCTTTCTCAGCAGGGTGGTCGTCCGTGCTTTGGCCTCGCGTGTCTGGCGGCCTTCCGTCGTCATACCACCGTCTCCTTCTGTTTAACTATTTGTAGCGCCCAGGGTTCGCTTCCACCGGCGTCGAGGATCTCGAGGATCAGTGGGGGAATTGGCTTGAAAGTGGTCGTTTTTTGTTGCGTGTGGTTGGTCGCGTGCCCAGTCACGAGATCTACTTCGAGGCGGTCGCCGTCCGCGACAAATTCAGTGATGTTCGGGTAGGCCCACGTAGTGAGGCCAGCATCAATGGCGGCGCGGAAGAACAGCTCATTGACGCTTTCTCCGAGTAAGGCGCCTACGCCGGCAGAGGCAGAGCCCATAATTGCAGCCATATAGTAGTGTGCATGGCCTGCACCCAAGTTATGACCGCCAACAATGATGTCACCGGGTCTGACTTGTTGAACGAAACGCGCGTCGATCTCTTCGAGGAGGTGCTTTGCGCACTGGTCCCATTCACGGCTCATGCCATGATTGTCGTACTTCGCCGACACCATATCGGTTGCACCGATGTTGTCCCCGTACTTCCACACGCGGCCGTCAAGTTTCATGCCTGCACCTCGATCCCATCGAGAAGGTAACGGGTGGGATCGGTGATCCTGCCTTCAATGGCTGAGGCCGCGACAACGGAAGCGCTGCCAAGGAGGACTTCCGCCTCGCGGCTGCCCATGCGGCCGCGAAGCGTCTCAACCGAAGTAGATAGACATCGCTCCCCGTCGCCGAGTTTGAGCGGGGACAGGTTGCCGCTGTAGCAGCCACCACAGCCCGGCTGGGTGATGGTCGCTCCGGCTTGGAGGAGGATGTCAGTGATGCCGGCTGCCGATGCTTGGCGGGCCGTTTCAGCGGAGATGGGTGTCACGATCAGTCGTACGTCGGGGTGGACATGACGGCCCTTGAGAACGCGTGCGGCAAGAGCGAGATCGCTAAGTCGCCCGCTGGAACAGGATCCAATGTTGGCGGCATGAATCTGTTCGCCGATGAGTTCCCGGAGCGGCCGAATGATACGGATGTCGTGCGGGCCGGCTATCAGGTAGTCGAAGGTGGAGAGGTCATAGGTAAACTCCTCCACGTATTTCGCGTCGGGATCGGCATTTGCAGGTTCGAATGCGGTACGAGCCCTGCTCTCGAGGTAGTC
>JBOHIT010000323.1:0-5295 GCA_050726155.1 Bradyrhizobium sp. | reverse complement strand
GGTCGGCGGCCTCGCGGCCGGTGAAAATGCCGCCAATATAGGCAAGCGTGCGGTCGATCACGAACCAGGTTTCCTTGACGCCGAGCCATAGCGCGGTCGCAGGGTCGAAGCGTTCGGTCACGACCTCGCCCGGCGCGGTCGCGCGGGTGATGCCCAGAACGCCGAGCCGGTGCGTATTGCCGAACGAGTCCTTTACTTCGCGATGTTCCGGCGTGCCCTTCAATTGCAGCGTGGAATCGCCGCGCTTGACGGTGAAGTTCAGCTGATCGCCGGCATGGACGCTGACGATGCGCTGCATGTCGGAGAAGTTGGCAACGGTCTTGCCGTCGATCGCGGTGACGACGTCGCCGACCTGAAAGCCCGCCTTCGCAGCGGCGCTGTTGGCTTCGATCTTGTCGACGCGCGCAGTCGTGCTCGGCTTGCCGAAGAAGGTGAACAGGCAGGTGAAGATCACGATCGCGAGGATGAAATTCGCGATCGGCCCGGCGGCGACGATCGCCGCACGCGGACCGACTTTCTTGTGGTGGAAGCTGCCCGCCTGCTCTTCTGCGGACATTTTTTCGAGCGCCTCGGTCGAGGGCGTGGAGGCTTCGGTATCGTCGCCGAAGAACTTCACATAGCCGCCGAGCGGGATCGCCGAAATCTTCCAGCGGGTGCCATGGCGGTCGTTGAACCCGGCGAGTTCCGGCCCGAAACCGAGCGAGAACGTTACCACCTTCACGCCCGCCCAGCGGGCGACCAGAAAGTGGCCGAGCTCGTGGAAGAAAACGACGATGGTCAGGACGAACAGGAAGGGAATGATGTAACCGATGAGCCCATGGCTCAACGTATTGAAACTATTTAGAAAAAACTCAATCATTCGATTCCCCTCGACGCGAGCCTAAGGCTGCGCCCCCAACCCTCTAGGATGCCTTTAAGGCAATTTGAGGCAATAGGGAGGCAGCTTTATTTCGCGCATTATGGTCAACGGAAATCGCATCGTCCGCTGAACTCAATGGCGCCAGGTTTCCGGAGCGGACCCAGTCGTTCATGGTTGCTTCCACCAGGCGCGCGATGGCGCCGAACCTGATCTGGCCGGCGATGAACGCCGCCACCGCCACCTCATTGGCGGCATTGAACACGGTCGTCAGCCCGCCGCCGGCGCGCAGCGCGTCATAGGCCAGCCGGAGTCCGGGGAACCGCTCGAAATCCGGCGCCTCGAAGGTCAACTGGCCGATCTTGGCAAGATCCAGCCGGGCCGAGGGACCGACGATCCGGTCGGGCCAGCCCAGGCAATGGGCGATCGGAATGCGCATGTCCGGCGCGCCGAGCTGGGCGACCACCGACCGATCGGAGAACTCGACCATGCCGTGGATGATCGACTGCGGATGCACCAGCACGTCGATCTCGTCGGGCTTCAGCGCGAACAAATAGGACGCCTCGATCACTTCGAGCCCCTTGTTCATCATCGACGCCGAATCGATGGTGATCTTCTGGCCCATGCTCCAGTTCGGATGTTTCAGCGCCTGCGCCAGCGTCGCCTGCTCGATGTCGGCGGAGGCCCAGGTCCGGAATGGCCCGCCCGAAGCGGTGATGATCACGCGCACCAGTTCGTCGCGATTGCCGGAACTGAGCGCCTGAAACAGCGCGTTATGCTCGGAATCCGCAGGCAGAATGCAGGCCCCCGCCTTCGCTGCACGCTGCATGAAGAAGTCGCCGGCGCAGACCAGACATTCCTTGTTGGCAAGCGCTACCGCGGCACCGCGATCGACCGCAGCGAGCGCGGGCTTGAGGCCGGCCGCACCGCTGACCGCGGCCATCACCCAATCGGCCGGTCGCGCCGCCGCCTCGATGATCGCACTCTCGCCGGCACCGCATTCGGTCCGCGTGCCGGCCAGCGCTTCCTTCAAGGCGGCAAGCTTGCCGGGATCGGCGACCGCCGCAAAGCGCGCGTTGAATTCGCGGGCGAGCTTGGCCAGCGCCTCGACGTTGGAATTCGCGGTCAGCGCCTCGACCTGGTAGCGGTCGCGGTCCCCGCGCAGCAGATCCATGGTGCTGTCGCCAATCGAACCGGTAGCGCCCAGCACCGTGACGGTGCGCGCAGCAGCAACCGCAGCCTTGTTGTTACGCAATGGAACTGCGCTCATTTTTTCACCAAACCATAAGACCGCGGCCGACGCCATCGGCGCCACCCCGCAGGAAGCCAAAAAGCGCCGCCATGGCGACGGCGGCGACAAAACCATCCAGGCGGTCCAATAGCCCGCCATGGCCGGGAATGATCTGACTGGAATCCTTGACGCCAAAACGCCGTTTTACCGCTGATTCGAAGAGATCGCCGAGTTGAGAAACCACCGAAAGGACGCCTGATATCATCAACAGCGGCCCGGCTTTCCCGAGATCCAGCACCGCAAAGGCGCCTGCCACCGCAAGGCTGGCGACAAAGCCGCCGACCGCGCCCGCCCAGGTCTTCTTGGGGCTGACCCTTGGCCAGAGTTTCGGCCCGCCGATGCCGCGGCCGGCGAAATAGCCGCCGCTATCGGTCACCCACACGATGACAAGCACGAAGACCAGCGCGGCAAAGCCCTTGACCGGATCGATGCGCAGCAGCACCGACGCGAGTTCGGCCACGGCTGCATAGAGAAATCCCAACGCGCTCCAGTTTCGCTGCGCCGGCGTGATCAACGCGACCGCCACGAGGCCGACACCGAGCAGCGCCAGCGCGGCATCGATCCGCCCGATCGCGAGGCAAAGCCCGGCCAATGCGAGTGCGACAACGCCCGACACGACCACCCGCCTGTCGGCGACCTGGCCGATCACCATCAGCCATTCGACATAGAGGCCGATCGCCGCCAGCGTCACCAGCGAGGTCCACAGCCAGCCGCCGGCATAGGCGATGGCGATGGCGAGCGGAATCAATACTGCAGCGGCAATGATGCGCGTGGAGAGATTGCGGGAATCCGTCTCGGCAGCCGCCGCCGGTGCGGCCTTGCCCTCGGTCACGATCCGGTTTTCGCGGCCAGACCGCCGAAACGGCGCTCCCGTCTCGCATATTCGGCGATCGCGCTTTCCAGCGCCGCCTTGTCGAAATCCGGCCAGTGGATCGGCACGAAGACGAGTTCGCTGTAAGCCGCCTGCCACATCAGGAAGTTCGACAGCCGCTGCTCGCCGCTGGTGCGAATGATCAGGTCGGGATCGGGAATATCAGGCGCGTCGAGATATTGGCCGAGTGCGTCGGCATCGATCGATGCGGGATCGCGTTTGCCTTCGGCTACTTCGCGCGCCAGCCGCTGCGCTGCATTGGCGATTTCCTGGCGCGATCCGTAGTTGAACGCGACGACGAGATTGAGTTTGGTATTGGCGCGCGTCAGTTCTTCGGCCTCGTTCAAGAGCGCGCAGATGTCCGACTCCAATCCCTCACGCTCGCCGATCACGCGCACCCTCACCCCGTCGCGATGCAGCGTCGCCAAATCGTTGCGGATGAAGCGGCGCAGCAGGCCAAACAAGTCGCCGATTTCAGTCGCCGGACGCGACCAGTTCTCGGAGCTGAACGAGAAGATGGTCAGGTAGACGACGCCGAGTTCATGGGCCGCACGAACAACGCGGCGCAGCGCGTCGACGCCGCGGCGATGGCCTTCCGCGCGCGGCAAGCCCCGCGCGGCCGCCCAGCGCCCGTTGCCGTCCATGATGATCGCCACGTGCAAGGGACCGGTTCGATCCGGTCCTTCGGTTGCGGGGGCGGCGGCGTTCGGCATTGTCAAAGTTCCAGGACCAGTCCCAAAGTCTCGATCTCGCGTTTCTTAAAGACCTTAAACGGTAAGGATTTCCTTTTCCTTCGCCGCAAGCAATTGATCGATCTCGGCAATCATCCCGTCGGTGGCCTTTTGCACGTCGTTGGCCAGGCGCTCCTGATCGTCCTCGGAGATTTCGTGGTTCTTCTCGAGCTTCTTGACCGTGTCGAGCCCGTCGCGGCGGACGTGGCGCACCGCGACCTTGGCCGCTTCGGCGTATTTATGCGCGACCTTCACCAGTTCCTTGCGGCGCTCCTCGTTGAGTTCCGGGATCCGCAGGCGCAACACTTGCCCTTCGGTCGCGGGCGAGAGGCCGAGGTTGGAATCGACGATCGCCTTTTCCACGGCCTTGACCATCGACTTGTCCCAAACCTGGACCGAAAGCAGCCGCGGCTCGGGCACGCTGATGGTCGCGAGCTGATTGAGCGGCATGTGCGAGCCATAGGCGTCGACCTGCACCGGCTCCAGCATGGACGCCGCCGCGCGGCCGGTGCGCAAGCCGCCGAGTTCGTGCTTGAGCGATTGGGTCGCGCCCTGCATGCGACGCTTCAATTCGTTGATGTCAAAACCAGGCGTGGGCATAACGCTCTCCCCTCCTCAGAAAACCATCCGCCGGCATCCATAGCCCGCGGTTCGATGCGGCACCGGCGCCTCAGCCGGCGACAACCGTGCCGTGGCCGGTACCGCGCAGCATCGCGCCGATCGAACCCGGCTCGGCGATCGAGAATACGATGATAGGCAGCGACGTCTCGCGGGCAAGCGCGAATGCGGTCGCGTCCATCACCTTGTAGCCACCTTCGATCGCCTGCGAATGCGTCAGGCGGTCGAAACGCTTGGCGGACGGGTCCTTTTTGGGGTCGGCGCTGTAGACGCCGTCGACATTGGTGGCCTTGAGCACCGCCTGCGCCCCGATCTCGGCGGCCCGCAGCACCGCGGTCGTATCGGTCGTGAAGAACGGGTTGCCGGTTCCACCGCCAAGCAGGACAATCCGTCCCTCGGCGAGATATTTGTGCGTCGCGCTGCGGGTGAACAGTTCGGAAATCTCGGGCATCACGAACGCGGACAGGGTTCGCGCCGGCGTGCCCTTACGTTCGATAGCGGACTCAAGCGCCAGGCAGTTCATCATGGTGGCGAGCATGCCCATGGTGTCGCCGGTCGGGCGCGACACCCCGCGCGAGGAGACTTCCACGCCGCGGACGATGTTGCCGCCGCCGACCACCACCGCCACCTCGACCCCGAGCTGGCGCGCCGCGATCAAATCGTCGGCGATACGGTCCACGGTGGGCTGGTCGATGCCGAAGGACTGGCTGCCGGCGAGGTATTCGCCCGAGAGCTTGATCACAACGCGACGATAGACCGGCTCAGCCATAGCTTATCGCTTCCTTCATCCCGCGCAGGCAATTTCCGGCGCAAGGCGCGCCGGAAGACTGTTAGCGGCGGTTACTTCTTGCCGCTGACGGCCGCGACTTCGGCGGCGAAATCGGATTCCTGCTTTTCGATTCCCTCGCCGAGAGCATAGCGCACAAAA
>JBOHIT010000322.1:0-3194 GCA_050726155.1 Bradyrhizobium sp. | reverse complement strand
GAGCATCTCAAAGGTCAGCTTCGCGAGTTCGTCCGGTTCGCCGAAACCTGCGTTGATCTTTCTAACGAGGCTCAGATATTGGCCGGATTTTGCGCTCGCGGCGGCCCGCAATTCGCTTGGTACGAATTCGCGGAAGTCGTCGACCACGACCAGCAGCTCTTTCCTGGCATGGTCGGCATAGTCCTCTTCGGCCAACTTCCGAATCCGGCGAACGCGGTCTTCCAGGGACTGGAATGTCTCAGGATTGATCGGGCGGGCGGCCGCGGCGGACATGGTTATGGATGCCCCTTTTCGAGATGATCGAAGAGCGGTAGATGCTACTTTTTGGGAGACTGCCCGTCAACGTTGCTACAGCCTTAAGTTGCCCGCAGTGGAGTCCAGGCCGCGAATGCGCGCGAACGCTCACATCCCATCGGCGCACTGCACCGGCACGGTAGTGCTCCAGCGCAAAGTTTGAACGAACGCGTTGGAGCGGCGCGATGGATGGCTTTGCGAAACCCGTCACACCAGCCGTGACTGCACCACCGCCGCCTGAATGAACGACGCAAACAGGGGATGCGGTTCGAACGGGCGCGATTTCAGTTCGGGGTGGAATTGCACACCGATGAACCAGGGATGGTCTTCGTACTCGACAATCTCCGGCAGCACACCGTCGGGCGACAGGCCCGAGAAGCGCAGGCCGTGCTGTTCGAGCCGGTCCTTGTAGGCGGTGTTGACCTCGTAGCGATGGCGATGCCGTTCCGAAATCTCGGTGGCGCCGCCATAGACTTCCGACACCCGGCTGCCGCGGTTCAGCGCCGCGGGATAAGCCCCGAGCCGCATCGTGCCGCCGAGATCGCCGGACTTGGTCCGCTTCTCGAGTTCGTTGCCGCGCAGCCATTCCGTCATCAAGCCGACCAGCGGCTCCTTGGTCGGACCGAATTCGGTGGAATTGGCGTCCTCGATGCCGACGAGGTTGCGCGCGGCTTCGATGACGGCCATCTGCATGCCGAAACAGATGCCGAAATACGGCACGTCGCGGACACGGGCGAACTGCGCCGCGCGGATTTTTCCCTCGGCGCCGCGCTGGCCAAAACCGCCGGGCACCAGGATGCCGTTGACGTGTTCGAGGAACGGCGCCGGATCCTCGTGCTCGAACACTTCGCTCTCGATCCAGTCGAGATTGACTTTCACCTTGTTGGCGATGCCGCCATGCGACAGCGCCTCGATCAGCGATTTATACGCATCCTTCATGCCGGTATATTTGCCGACGATGGCGATGGTGACCGCGCCTTCGGGGTTGCGCACCCGCTCGTTGATGTCGTTCCAGCTTTTCAGCGCCGGCGGAATTTTCGGCGCGATGCCGAATGAGGCCAGCACCTCGTCGTCGAGGCCGGCGGCGTGATAGGCCTCCGGCACCGCATAGATATTGTCGACGTCCCTCGCCTCAATTACGGCACTTTCGCGCACGTTACAGAACAGGCCGAGCTTGCGCCGTTCTTCCTTGGGGATCTCGCGATCGGTGCGGCACAGCAGGATGTCCGGCTGGATGCCGATCGAACGCAGCTCCTTCACCGAATGCTGGGTCGGCTTGGTCTTCAACTCGCCGGCGCTCGGAATGAACGGCAGCAGCGTCAGATGAATGTAGACTGCGTGGTCGCGCGGCAACTCGTTCTTGAGCTGACGGATCGCCTCGAAGAACGGCAGGCCTTCGATGTCGCCGACGGTGCCCCCTATCTCCACCAGCACGAAATCATATTCGTCATTGCCCGAGAGCACGAATTCCTTGATCGCGTTGGTGACGTGCGGCACCACCTGGATCGTCGCACCGAGATAATCGCCGCGGCGTTCCTTGGTGATGATGTCCTGATAGATGCGCCCGGTGGTGATGTTGTCGGCCTTGGTGGCCGGCCGTCCGGTGAAGCGCTCGTAATGGCCGAGATCGAGATCGGTCTCGGCGCCGTCATCGGTCACGAACACTTCGCCGTGCTGGTACGGCGACATCGTTCCGGGATCGAGGTTGAGATAGGGGTCGAGTTTGCGGAGACGGACCTTGTACCCGCGAGCCTGCAACAGCGCACCGAGTGCTGCTGAAGCCAGACCCTTGCCGAGCGAAGAAACCACGCCGCCGGTGATGAATATGTACCGCGCCATGGGATTCAACCTTTAAGGCCACTGCTTCGATTCGCCAAAACGAATCGCATGCCGAGGCGAACATTTTGCCGGGCTGTGGGTGACGTGAAAATTAAAGCGATTTCAGAGCATTGATGGGAAGTTCTGATGCAGGACGGTAGTCGCCGTCCTGCATGGCCACCCTGCTTTATTGCGACCGCGGCGCCTGCGGGCCCGTCGGCGCCGGCTGACCCTGCTGCTCGTCGACCTTCTTCAGCGTATCCAGAACGCCGCCGCTGGTCGGCGGCGTGATCGGTGTAGCACCTCCGGATTGCGTCGCCGGCGTGGTGCCGAGAATCGAGCTCGGCTTGCGGTCGTGGCCCGCCGACCAGGCCAGGAACAGGCTGGTGACGAAGAAGCCTGCGGCCAGGATCGCTGTCGTGCGCGTCAACAGATTGGCGGTGCCGCGGCTCGACATGAAACCGGCGCCGCCGCCCATGCCGAGGCCGCCGCCTTCGGACTTCTGCAGCAGCACGGAGCCGATCAGCACGGCAACGATCATGAGATGAACGACGATAACGACGGTCTGCATTTCTAACCTTCCGTCACAAGCCGAGAGCGCCGGGTTTCGGCTGCACCATGAGGCTTGCGGGTTTTCCTGAAGTTGCGCGGTGTTACACGATCGCACAGGGCATTGTCACCCCCGACGGCTGCAAGTGAGATAATTGCCGCAGGCTTTCCAACAAGCGGCGGCGTGGAACGACGCATCTCATTTCCGGCTTGCGGTGCCTGCGATTTCTCATATAGTAGACATATGGATACTATTGTGGACGATCTCAGCAACCGCCTCGCGCTGCGCCTGCGGCTGGAGCGGGACAGCCGCGGCTGGTCGCTGGCCGATCTTGCCGAGCGATCGGGGGTCTCAAGGGCCACTATCAGCAAGATCGAGCGCGCCGAGGTCAGCCCCACGGCCGTGGTGCTGGTGCGGCTGGCCAGCGCCTTTGACCTCACCATGGCCGGCCTGATGCTGCGCGCCGAAGGCCAGGGCGACCGCCTGTCGAAAGCCAGCCAACAGCCGGTCTGGCGCGATCCCGAAACCGGCT
>JBOHIT010000321.1:0-5011 GCA_050726155.1 Bradyrhizobium sp. | reverse complement strand
GCGCGGACCAGCAGGAACAGCGCCATGGCCTTGAGTGCGAACGGCAGCCGGTTCGGCCGCCACGCCAAAAGGCCCATCGTGATGACGAAGGCCGTAAACGTGCCGTAGATGAAGAGAAAGCGCACATTGTAGGGCCCGACGCGGCTCAGCACGAAATCGGTGACGTGGTTGCTGGCGTGCACCGTCGCGTAGGTGACCGCGGCGAAGATCGCGATGCCGCTGGCAGCGAGAAAAGCGGCGCCCTCGCAGAGCGAGCGGAGATAGGCGCGCGTACCAAACAGGGTGCGGTAAAGCCGCATCGTGTCTTGCATTTGTCCCTGCTCCTTCGTTCGCGGTAGTCGGCGACGACAGGTGCGGCGGCCTTCGCCGCTCGGGTTGCCGGGATATCCAGTACTTCAGTGCAACCGTATGGCGGGGCGAAGCATCGGCCTGTGAACTATGCCACACCGCGACGATTTTTTCCATGCCCGCTAGCTGATCACCCCGACGATGGCGCCCATCAGGCATGTCGCCAGCGTGCCCGAGACGATCGACTTCAGCCCGAGCGCATTGATTTCGTCGCGGCGGCCGGGCGCCAGGGTGCCGAGGCCGCCGATCATGATGCCGAGGCTGGCGAAATTGGCAAAGCCGCACATCGCATACAGCATGATCAGCCGCGACCGCGGATCGAGGGCGTCGGGACCGAGCTTCGAGAGATCGACATAGGCGATCAATTCGTTGAGCACGGTCTTGGTGCCCATCAGGCTTCCGGCCGTGATCGCCTGCGACCACGGCAGGCCCATCAGCCAGCACACCGGCGCCATCAAATAGCCGAGCAACCGCTGCAGCGAAATCCGCGCACCGCCGACCTCGGGCAGCAGGCCGAGGATCGCATTGGCGAGATAGACCAGCGCCACCAGCACCAGCAGCATGGCGATGATGTTGAGCAATAATTCCAGGCCGGACGTGGTGCCCTTGGCGATCGCGTCCATGGTGCTTGACGGCTGCGTGTCGGTATCGTCGGCGGTCAGCGTTCCGCCGGTGCGTTTGTCCGACGTCTCCGGCACCATGATCAGGCTGATCAGGATCGCGGCGGGGGCGCCCAGCACCGAGGCGATGACAAAATGCGCCGCCGCATCCGGGATCAATGGCGCCAGGAATGTCGCGTAGAGCACCAGCACGGTGCCGGCAATTCCCGCCATGCCGCCGGTCATTACCATGAACAATTCGCTGCGCGAGAGTTGCGCCAGATAGGGGCGGATGAACAAGGGAGCCTCGACCATGCCGAGGAAGATGTTGGCGGCGGCGGAGAGGCCGACCGCGCCGCCGACGCCGAGTGTGCGTTCCAATAGCCAGGCCATGCCGCGCACGATCGGCGGCAGCACCCGCCAGTAGAACAGCAGCGTGGTCAGCACGCTCATGACCAGGATGATCGGCAGCGCCTGAAACGCCAGGATGAAATCCGCACCCGGCGTCTTAAGGTCGAAGGGCAACGTGCCGCCGCCGAGATAGCCGAACACAAAGGAAGTGCCGGCGCGGGAGGCCGCAGCAATCGTGTTGACGGCGTCATTGATGGCGCCGAACGCCTTCGCCACCAGCGGCAGCTTGATCAGGACCAGCGCGGTGGCAACCGTGACCGCAAGCCCGATTCCCATCTGTCGCCATGACACCGCGCGCCGGTTTTCGCCAAGCGTCCACGCGATCGCCAACAAGGCCAGCACGCCGAACGCCGATTGCAGCTGCAGCATGATCCCAAAGTCCCCCGCACGATTATGACAGCGGGAGACTTGCAAGCGCAATGCCGGGCAGGGCGTCGCAACCGGCCATTGGCAGCCCTTGGGCATTGACAGGGGGATCAGGGTCGTTCACGGCGTAATCAACAACAATCCGGGCGATGCCGGCAACGGCCCACGCTTCGAAAAGCAGGATACTGGCCCCACCATGTCTTCCCTGATGCCTGTCGGCGCCGGCGATCTGCTGAGGCATCCATCCTTCCTGTCGTTCCTGCTGTCGCGCAGCCTGTCACGCTTCGCCAGCCAGATCGGGGCCGTCGCCATCGGCTGGCAGGTCTACGATATGACCGGCAGCGCCTTCGATCTCGGCATGATCGGGCTGGTTCAATTCCTGCCGACCGCCTTGCTGCTGTTCGTGGCCGGCCATGCCGCCGACCGCTACGAGCGCAAGCGCGTGGTGCAGCTGTGCCAGATCGCCGAGGGGCTGACGGCGCTGTTTCTCGCGTGGGGCGCCTATGCCGGCTTTCTCACCGTGACGCAGATCTTCATCGCGTCCTTTGTGCTCGGGATCGCAGGCGCCTTCGAAAGCCCGGCGCTGGCCGCGATGCTGCCGTTGATCGCGCCGCAAGGCTCATTGCAGCGCGCCACCGCGATCTCGAGCGGTGCTGCACAAATTGCCACCATCGCGGGTCCCGCGCTGGGCGGGCTGGCTTACGCGCTGGCGCCAAGTGCTGCCTATGGGGTCATGACCGCGTTTTTCCTGCTCGGGGCTGCATGCATGGGCGCGATCCGGCTGATCCAGCCGGCCGTGGTGCGGGATTCTGCTACGCCGGATGACATCTTTGCCGGCGTCAAATTCGTCCGCAACAATCCGGCGATCCTCGGCACGATCTCGCTCGACCTGTTCGCGGTGCTGCTCGGCGGCGCCACTGCACTGCTGCCGATCTATGCGCGCGATATCCTGCAGACCGGCCCGCTCGGTCTCGGCATCCTGCGCGCAGCACCTGCGGTCGGCGCGCTGTTGATGACGGCGTTTCTCGCCCACCACACCATCAACCGTCGCGTCGGCATGCGGATGTTTCAGGCCGTGATCGTGTTCGGCGTGGCGACGGTGGTGTTTGCGCTGTCGCAATGGATGTGGCTGTCGGTGCTGGCGCTGGTTGTGCTGGGCGCCGCCGACGTCGTCAGCGTGGTGATACGCTTTTCGCTGGTGCAGCTTGCGACACCCGACGAGATGCGCGGCCGCGTCGGTGCGGTGAACTTCCTGTTCATTAACGCCTCCAATCAGCTCGGCCAGTTCGAAAGCGGCGTCACCGCCGCTCTGTTCGGCGCGATGCCGGCCGCCGTGCTCGGCGGTGTCGGCACCATTGCGATCGCGCTGCTGTGGATGAAGCTGTTTCCAGCGCTGCGGGAGGTGGAGAAGCTGGAGTAGGAACCTAGCCCGGATCCATGGCTGGCTGGCTCATGCGGCGCCCGTCCGTATCGGTCATGTTTGCAACCGGAGACACCGCTGGAACGGGGATCGACGAATCGTCCCTTGCTGCTGCGAGCCGCTTGGCTAACAGGAAGGCAAGGACGGCAATCGCGCATCCCGCGGGTATGTCGATTGCGTAATGCGCGCCTTCAGTGATCGTGCTGGCGAGCATGATGGTGTTCAAGATCAGCAGCACAAAAAAGAGACCGCGATAGCGCGACAACGTCAGCGGCGTCAGAATCGCAACGGTCGCATGGAACGAGGGAAAACTGATGATGCCGGCCAATCTGCCGGCAATCACCGTTGGTTCGGCTGATCGCAGGTGCATTAGATGATCGAGCGGAGTGGCGCCGGTGAAGCGCAGGACGTGGAAGGTCGATTGATCGGCGAGGGCGATCGGGCTGGCAGCGGGCAAGAACGCGGCGATAATGATGGTGACGGTGAGGGCGATGGCGAAACCGAGAAGATATTTCCTCAGATCGTCGGTGCGACCCGCCAACGCCAGGATGACGACCGGCAGGACAATCTGCGCCGACATCGTGTGGTAGGCGAATTTCAGGACCGCATGGACGGCCGGACGATGATCGACCCAATGGACGACATCGAACCAGTTCATGCCAAGCGCCTGGTCTGCAGCCGCGAAGAGATGGTCCTGAAGCGGCAACGCGATGCGTTGCGCCGAATAGGCGGCAAGGACGCCACAGAAACATGTGATGACCAGATACAACACGCCGTAGAGGAGGACCTGGATCGCCCGGACCAGGCGTGTTTGCGCTGCCTGCTTGCTCAGGATGTCGAGGATGAAGACGCCCGCGATCACCGGCATCAGGCTCGGCAGTGACGTGAATATGAGTCCTGTCGATATTGTCGTGATTGATGCAACGGCCGCCAAGCCGAGTGTGAGGGTCATGCCCACAACGGATATCGGACTTGTCCGGGATTGAATCAGTACGCGAGCCAGATTGCGCATCAGCCAAACGCTTTTTTTCTTGTTTTCAGATGAGCGATCGCTCGCCTAGAGGTTGTTCTCTCCCTTTTGCCGGGTAAATCTCTAATATAGTGTTACGTGTATGTCCGTCTTGTACTATCGTCGAGCGAGTCCGATGAGTTCCATTTGCCGGAACAAATGGAACTCGCTGAACGCTGCGATTGTGGAGAGCCTGAAGCAGGAGGAGAGACGTCGGTTTTTCAATCCGTCAGCGCTGGACCCGTCTTCGCCAAGGCTTGCTGAGGTTGGATATGGGGCCCGCCGACGTTTTAGCGAAGGCGGCACGCAGGGATCCATGCGTCGCGCTCAATGTGAACACGGTAAACGCTTCATAACCCAATCAACGCCGCGGGTATGAATGCCCGGTCCCCGTGCGCAATGGCGCACGAGGCGGAGACGACGGCGCGTGGGTCTCTTAGCCTCGCCCGACGAACGGCATCTTGCTCGCCATGACCGTCATGAACAGCACGTTGGCGTCGAGCGGCAGGCCGGCCATGTAGGCGACGGCATCGCCGACCGCTTTCGCGTCCATGCGCGGTTCCTGTTTCATCGTGCCGTCGGGCTGCATCACGCCGGGGCCGGCGACCATGCGATCGGTCATCGGGGTCGCCGCATTGCCGATATCGACCTGGCCGACCGCGATGTCGTACATGCGGCCGTCGAGGTTGGTGGCCTTGGTCAGGCCGGTGATGGCGTGCTTGGTCGAGGTGTAGGCCGACGAGAACGGCCGCGGCGCATGCGCCGAGATCGAGCCGTTGTTGATGATGCGGCCGCCGCGCGGGGTCTGGTCCTTCATGATGCGGAAGGCGTGCTGGGTGCACAGGAAGGGACCGGTCA
>JBOHIT010000320.1:0-4583 GCA_050726155.1 Bradyrhizobium sp. | reverse complement strand
GCGCAGGTCCTACACCCCAGGTAAAGCCGCTGACGGACTGGCGAGGCGAGAAGAAGAAGCTCTGCGTGGTATCCCCAAGACCGAACTGTGACCCGGCACCAGGGAAGATATTGTTCTGATAAACTGTGGGAATGATCGTCCGTGAGATGACGTTCCAATCGTCACCCAATTTAAACGGAATGACTGGCTGCAGGTTCATGTAGAATTGCGAGCCGTCCTCGTTCGGTCCAATGCCGTCATTGAAATTGAACTGAAAGGGGACGCTGATCAGCGAGGCGATCGGATTGGCCAGCTTCTTGGCAAGGTCCTGGGTACTATCCTCGGCGAGAGCCTCATTGCCGGACAACAGGACCGACGCCAGCAAGGCCGCGGCCGCCACAAGTCGATAAGGGGGCCAAAAGGGCATGTGCTTCTCCATCGATACCTAAGGTCGCCGCGTATCGCCGGGCCGCGGCGGCGAGGACGAAGCCACGCTATATTTTTGAAGCTCGTCTTGCAGTTCGGCCAACGATTGCTCGATACATGCCTGCCATTCGGCGGTTCTGGCCGCGCGCAGCTCGGGTGGCTCGTTGTCGACCCTTGAGAGTGCATCCTCTGCTTCCACTAGTTCCTCGCCCATGTCCCGAAAGGACTCTCTTCGTTCCATGAGCTCATGAATTGCGAATTCAAACTGCGGAAACCGACGGGCTACCGCTGATGCCACTCTTCGTTTGTGTGCTCGTCCGTGCTCGTCCGTTTCCATGGCGCGTTTCGGTTTGAGTTCGCTAGACGAGGGCAAACTAAGGGGCACGGGAGCGGTGCGGAACGTAATTTACGTGGGCATACATGCGACCCAATGCGTACGGGCCCGTGCTTTCTGCCTGAATTGAGGCCCCGATCGCGGATCCATCCCGGCCGCCTGGGGCGCGATCAGTCTTTGATATCGAAACCCGCTTTCCTCAGCGAGCCAAGAGCGAATTCAACGTCCTGAGGACGGACTAGCCGCATCGATACCTGGTGGCGAAGCTGCGCAACCAGCGCCGGTTGATTTTGGTTGAGCCAGAGGCGTTCGCGCTCGGCCTCGCTTTTGTATCCGCCTTCCGCGTACACAGCCGCCGCCACCAGATGGTAGACCGGATTTGTCAGGAATTTGGTTTCATTTATCCACTTGACCGCCTGTTGGTAGTCGCCGGTGAAGTAACTGCAAAGCGCCAGGTCGACGTTATAGGAGCCAAAATTCCCGGGATTTCGTTCGTACGCCTGGGCACTCAAGGCGCATCCTTCGGGCCAATCGCCTGATAAGGCCAAGCGGCTTCCATATTCGCCCAAAAGCTCGGTGTCGTTCGGGTTGATGGCCAGAGCACGCTTGCCTATGGCGAGGGCTGCATCGATTTCCCTGTTGAAATACAGGGAGAGCATTCTTGCGTGGAGACCCCGGATGTTTCGCGGGTCGATTTCCAGTGCTCGCTTGGCTGCTACCAGTGCACGCTGGAGCGCCGTCTGCGAAGAAGCCGGATCGTCCGGAAATTGAAATCGATAGTCATCGACATAAATCAGGGACAGGAGTCCCCAGGCGCTGGCATAGTTCGGGAAGCGATCAACGGCCTTTTCCAGGCAGATGCGCAGCGCTGAACGGGCTTCCGAATCCTGGACCCTCTCATACGCATAGAAGGAGAGAGTGCACGAATAGGCGGCCCAGTCATCAGGCGGGCTGTCAATGTGACGGGACGAGTCTGCCGAGAAGATGACCCCGTAGCTCGGAGCCAGGGTCATCGCCACTTTATGTGCAACCTCGGCCTGAGCATTGCGCAAGTCGGCGACCTTTATGCCACCATCATAACTTTCAGCCCACAGAACCGAGTCGTCGAGACGGTTGGTGAACCTGACGCGAAGGCGGAAGGTGTCAGCCGACAGGTCCACGCTGCCGGCAAGGACAAAACGGGGTGCCGGGACAGACGTATCGGTCGCGGATGGGCTCGATTCCATGACGACAATGTCATTGAACTTCGAGAGTTGCTCGACGACTTCCTGCCTTAGGCCGGTCGTGACGGCTGCCGAGGCCACCGTACCGGTAAGATCGTCGAATTTCTCAACAAGTACACGCGGTATCTCCGGCGTGCGTGCGCTGGTATTACGCGTGTTCCACCACCACCCGGCGACCAGGATTGCCACAAGCAGGGTGAGACCAAACGCTGCCATCATCCAGGGCTTCGATCCTCGGAACGCAACCGTGGCGAAGGTCGAAGCGACGGGGTTCTCAGGAGCGACGATGGTGGGTGGCTGTTGCCGGAGCGAGAATTCCGGGACATAGCCGCCCTTCGGTATCGTGATCAGGATCGGATCAGCTTGTCCAGCAGTCAGATAGTAGCGCTCCAGCGCGCGCCGGAGGTGTCCTGCTCCTATCCGGACGATCGGATCCAGCTGTGGATTGAATGTCTCGCCGCGGCCAAACACTTCGACGCCGATCGAGTAAGCCTTGATGCGCGCGCCTCGCCCCGACAGCGCCTCCTCCCCAACATAGGAGAGGAAACGACGTTCGCGCTCGGACGCACTGAAATCTGAACTGCTTAGGATCCGATCCAGTTGCTCACGACAAAGTCCGGCAGGGCAATCCTGCCATGTCGTCGCCGATTCTTTGGCCTGAACCACGCCGTCCTCTCAAATCGCCGTTTCTACGCTTACAACTTAGGCCCCGATATAGAAGGCTGTATTACATCAGACAGATAACTATCGTGGGCAGACGTCCCAGAAACCCTGAGTCCCATTGGGGGTTGTATAATACCAGCAATACCCGGACTTAGGCGGAGTGCCCGCCATCGAAACGGCCGCGGCACCAGCAATGAACCCCAGGGCCGCTCCGGCGGCAACCGCGCCTCCGGGGCGCCAATAGCGACGAGGATTTACAACCACTACTCCGCGCGGGCGGTACCTCGGGGCGCCATAGCCTCGCCTGACCGCGCCCGCCGCGCATCCGCGCGGGCCGCAACCCGCTGCCGCGCAGCCTCGCGGTCCACACGCCGCCCCGCCAGACCGATAAGCTTCAGCCGGCGTACTTGTGAGCATTGAGGCGGCTAGCGCAACTGCAACCCCCACCGACAGCACCAATAACCTAAACACCTTCAGCACTACACTACCCTTCTACTGCAACTTATTTTGACACGAACGAGTTCGTCCTGCCGAGAAAAGTTGATCATCTCTATGCATCGCACTACGTCATCCGATTGTATATGCACACAATGCGACCCAAAAATTAAAATTAAGACCTTACTCAGTTCAAACGTACACCCGTAGCGAAGCCCGAGAAGAAGTTTCCCGTTTGCCCGGCCCGCTTATCTTACGCTACAAAGCAGCAATCGGAAGTAGAGACCACTCATTTTGCGCCACCATTGCGGCGCTTCGGGAATATCGCGCACATGGCAGACATCCCCGTCATCTCCAGCCACATACTGCACGGCTTGCCGGCCTTCGTGCGTCAGGAAATCGGTGAGAAGGCATTGCTGCAGGCTAATCGCGCCGCGGGCTTCGATCTCGAACTCGTCGAGGACCGGCATTGCTACATCCCGCACGCCGCGGTGATTGGCTTCACAAATGCCGCAGCGCGAGCGGTCGGCGAGGCCAATTTCGGGATTCTGATTGCCCCCATGATGAACGCTGGCAATTATGGCAGTTTCGGGCGTTATGTGCTGGGTGCGGACACCCTCGGCCAGTCCATCCAGCGTAGCATCGCGGCCCTTCCTTATCATAGTACGCATGACAGTATGTCCGTCGCGGTCGTCGGCGACGAGGCTCGGTATAGCTATGTCTTTGCCTTGGCAGGCCACACCGGTTACGGCACGATCGCCTGCGCGGCGGCCGGCGTCCTGCTGAGCCTCTTCAGGGCTTATTTGCCACCGGGCTGGCGACCACTGCGTGTCGAGCTCGATATAGATAGGCCGCGCCAAACCGAACTCGTCGAAGACCTGTTCCAGTGCCCGGTTCTTTTCAATGCGCCGGCGGTCACCATCGTCATGGAACGCCATTATTTGACCGCTGCTCCAAAGCGCGCGCCATCGCCGATCGTCACCATCGAGGATGTGGCGCGGGACCGGCGAGGCGGCGCGCCACGGTCTCTGCTTGACGTCGTCGTGGAGCAGATTCGCGCTCAAGTTCTCACCGGCAGCGTGTCGATCGATAGTGCTGCGCAATCGATCGATACCAGCATCCGGACGCTGCAACGTGAACTGAATCGGGCTGGTGTCGATTTTCGCAGCCTGGCGACCGCGGTAAGGATTCAGCGAGCCACGGAACTGCTCCGGCACACCAATGGCTCGATCACTCGTGTTTCGGCGGACTTGGGATATTCCTCCCCAGCCAATTTCGCGCGCGCTTTCCGAAAGGCCACCGGCAGAGGACCGCATGAGTTTCGTTCGAACGTGTAGCGGCACGGGGCAGGCCTCTCTCCGTCATTGGGCGGACGAAAGCTACTCGGCATTGGCGTAGCGCCAGTTCCGAGGCGTTACGCCGGACCAGCGTCGAAACGAGCGGGAAAAGGCCGTCTGGTCGGAGTACCCCAGGGCAAAGGCAATATCGCACAGGGGGGCGTCACCCGCGGAAAGCAATCGTTG
>JBOHIT010000319.1:0-14192 GCA_050726155.1 Bradyrhizobium sp. | reverse complement strand
CGCGTTGACAACGAAGGTCGCGATATCGGGCGACCACGGAATGATGTCGATCTTCTCGCCCTGCAATTCGTTCACCACCGCCTGCACGCGCGAACCGCGCATGCCGACGCAAGCGCCGACCGGATCGACTGAGGAATCTCGCGAAATAACGCCGATTTTGGCGCGCGAGCCGGGATCGCGGGCCACCGCCTTGATCTCGACGATGCCGTCATAGATCTCAGGCACTTCCTGCGCGAACAGCTTGGCCATGAACTGCGGATGGGTGCGGGACAGGAAAATCTGCGGCCCGCGGGTTTCGCGGCGGACGTCGAAGATGTAGGCGCGGACGCGGTCGCCGTTGCGGAAAACTTCGCGCGGCAGCATCTCGTCACGGCGCACGATGGCTTCACCGCGGCCGAGATCGACGATCACGCTGCCATATTCGACGCGCTTGACGATGCCGTTGACGATGTCGCCGATGCGGTCCTTGAATTCCTGGTATTGCCGATCGCGCTCGGCCTCGCGCACCTTCTGCACGATCACCTGCTTGGCGGATTGTGCGGCGATGCGGCCATATTCCAGCGGCGGCAGCGTGTCGGCGATGGTGTCGCCGACCTGGGCGCCCGGATTGGCACGCTGCGCATCGGCCAGCGAAATCTGGTTCGACGAATTCTCGACCAATTCGACGACCAGCATGTGGCGCGACAACCTGAGCTCGCCCTTCTTGGCGTCGATCTCGGCGTGCACGTCGGTCTCGCTGCCGTAGCGGGCGCGCGCCGCCTTCGCGATCGCATCTTCCATCGCCGCGATCACGATGCTGCGGTCGATCGACTTTTCGCGGGCAACCGCATCTGCGATCTGCAGCAGTTCGAGTTTATTGGCGCTGACAGCTGCCATGGCTCAGTCTCCTTCGGTGGGATCGAATTCGCCGCCGGGCAAACCTTGCGCGGCGAGGCGATGTTTCTTGGTGTTCTTCGGTAACGGCTTCTTCTGCGGTTTCGGCTTCGGCTTATTGCTTTTGGCCGGATCGCTTTTCTTGGCGTGCGGTGGTGGCGGTGGTTCGAGCCCGAGATTCTGCTTGAGTTCGCGCTCCGCGGCCTTGCCGCGGCGCATCGACTCGGCGATCAACTCGTCGGTCAGGACCAGCCTGGCGTCCGAAATATCTTCCATCACGAGCAATACGTCGGCATCTTCGTCCGCGCGGATGTCATCACGATGAAGCCGCACGGCGTCGCCCTCGACACCTTGCAGCGTGCCGCGAAACCGCTTGCGGCCCTGATGGGCGACGGCCATTTCGATTTTCACGAGATGGCTCGCGTAGCGTTCGAAATCCGAACGGCGCACCAGCGGGCGATCGATGCCCGGCGATGAAATCTCCAGCCGATAGGCCCGCTCGATCGGATCGGCGACGTCGAGCACCGGCGACAGCGCCCGAGAAATCGCTTCGCAATCCTCGATCTGCATCGTCCCGTCAGGCCGTTCGGCCATGATCTGGACCGTGCAGCCGGCCTCAGCCGATATCTTGATCCGCACCAGGCGATAGCCCATGCCCTGCAACACCGGTCCGGCCACCGCGGAAACGCGCGCGGCGACGCCCGGCTCGACCACGAGCCGCGGCTCGGCGAGCAGGTCAATATCCACGGGACCAGCAGTTGGATCGGTCATGTCCAGGGTCAAAAAGCGTCTTTACTTACATGGGGTTAGGCCGGGTCTAAGCCGGATCCGGCCGGTTCCCTGAACCGTGCCTTGATGCCCCTTCTGGGCCGGGCTCGTTCAGGTAATAAAAAAGAGCGGGTCCGGGGGGGCCCACTCTCAATACGCGATCGTATGAGAACCATAAGTTGCGGCGGATATAGCGGTTTTCCCCCAATCCGGCAAGGCCTGCACGCCGCGTTAAGGGAGATTTTGAGTCAGCTCCGGGGAGGCCAAAGCCTAACCCTTCATTCACCAACGCGGCCTAGATTGCCGGAAAACCAGTCAATACGGCCGGTTTGGATAGGTTTATGACGCCAGCGACAGCGCTGATCCCAGGACTGGACGAAATCGTCAGGGGCGGCGATCCCAAGCGCCGCGCCGATGCCGCGCGCCGGATCAGTGAATTATTCCTGCAGGGGGCTTCCAGCTTCGGCGCCGATCACGTCGATCTGTTCGACGGCGTATTGAGCAGCCTGGTCCCCCATGCCGATCTTGCCGCGCGAGCCGATCTCGCCGAACGGCTGTCGCTGCTCATCAACGCGCCGCGCGGGTTGGTCGGGCAACTCGCCCACGAGGACGAAATTGCCATCGCGGGGCCGCTGCTGCGCCGCTCGCCCGTGATCGACGAACCGATGCTGATCGAAATCGCGGGCATCAAGGGACAGGGCCATCTGCTGGCGATGTCGGATCGCCCAACGCTTTCGCCCGGCCTCACCGATGTCATCGTGCGCCGCGGCGATCGCGATGTCGTGCGGCGCACCGCCGGCAATTCGGGCGCCGCCTTCTCCACCGACGGCTACTCGACCTTGATCAAGCGCGCCGGCCAGGACGGCGTGCTGACGCTCAAGCTCGGCCAGCGCGACGATCTCTCCGCCGACCAACTGAAAGATCTGCTGGCCGGATCGATCGACGTGATCCGCCGCCGCCTGTTCGAGGTGGTCAAGCCGGCGCGGCAGGTGGCGATCAAGCGGGCGATGAACGAAATCTCCGGCGTTGCCGAACGCCCCGATAGCGGCCGCGACTTCGCGGCGGCGCAGCGCACGATCATCTCATTGCATCGCGACGGTCAACTGGGTGAAAGTGCGCTGCTCAACTTTGCCAAAGCAAACAAATACGAGGAATCCATTGCCGCGCTGTCGGCGATGACCGGGGTGAAGATCGTGACCCTCGATCGCCTGATCGCCGGCGACCGCTACGATCCGATCCTGATCGCCGGCAAGGCGATCGGCCTCGAATGGGCGACCGTGCGCGCGTTGATCCTGCTCCGGCTGGGGCCGAGCCGGGTCGCGGCGCCCGCCGATATCGAAAACGCGCGCGTGAACTTCGGACGCCTGATGCCCTCGACCGCCGAGCGCGTCGTCGGCTTCTGGAAGACCCGCCCGACGGTCTAGTTGCGGCAATCCAGAATTGCTCCCAAAACTCGAAGCCGCGCGCTATGCTTTGCGTCAAAGACGCGGGCACAACGTCGACATAGCGTTTTCGAGCGAAGTGCGAAGCGGTTCGCGTGAAGAAAATGCGTAAAAATAACAAGGGAGCGCACCATGCTGACAGACGACGAAATTCAAGCGCATGCCGACCGGATCCGCGACGACGGGTTCACGGTGATCGAGCGCGCGGCCTCGCCGGAACTGGTCGAGGGATTGAAGCAGGCGCTGCTGCGCATCGAGCGCGACCACAATCTCGGCTACGCGAAAACCTCGTTCGAAGGTTTCAAGACCGTCCGCATCAACAATCTCCTCACCTATGACGATCTGTTCTGGGAGGTGCCATTGCATGACAACGTGCTGCCGGTGGTGGAGCGCGTGCTGGACCGCGAGTGCCTGCTGTCGTCGTTCTGCTCGCTGGTGCTCGGCCCCGGGCAGGAGGCGCAGCCGATCCATGAAGATACGCAGCTGATTCCGCTGCCGCGTCCGCACATCCCGATCACCATCAATGCGATCTGGGCGTTGTCGGATTTCAGGGACGACAATGGCGCGACGCGGATTCTGCCGGGCAGCCACAAGTTTGCGTCCTCGCCGGAATACGGCAAGGACTATGACGCCGTCACCGCGACCATGCCTGCCGGCAGCGTGATGCTGTTTGACAGCGCGCTGTGGCACGGCGGCGGCGCAAACAGCAGCGATGCCAGGCGTTTTGCGTTTTCCTGCGCCTATTGCTGGGGCTGGATGCGGCAGCAGGAAAATCTGCAGCTCGGTATCCCCCATGAAACCGCAAAGCGCTTCCCGCGCCGCCTGCAGGAACTATGCGGCTACAGCGTCTACAAGGGGCAGTTCGGCCACATCGACAACCGCGATCCGATCGAACTGCTGGGCCGCGAACGCGGCAAGCGCATGGTGTGGGAAGCGACCGATGCGCGGAAGGCGCGGATGGGCGAGCAGTGAGTTTGTCGTTCCGGGGCTCGCGCAAGCGAGAACCTCAGATGCGCAATTGCGCATCGGGGAACCTCGAGATTCCGGGTTCGATGCTGCGCATCGCCCCGGAATGACAGCTACCCCGCCCGTCGAAACCGCAAGTACGCCGCAACGCGGCCTTCGCGTTCGGCCTTCCGGCCATAGCGCGTCATCGTGTAACCCGGCCACGGCTCGCGCCAGTCGGCGGCGCGTTCAGCGGTCCATAAAAATTCCGGCGAACGCAGCAGATGCGCCAGCGTCCACGCGCAGTAATCGTCGATGTCGCTGACGAAGCGAAACTCGGCCTCCGGCTTGAGGATGCGCGCCATCGCCGCCACCGTGGCGTCCTGCACGAAGCGCCGCTTCCAGTGCCGGCGCTTCGGCCAGGGATCGGGATGGATCAGATCGATGCGCGCCATCGATCGCGGCGGCGCCCATGCCAGCAGTTCGGCGGCGTCGCCGGCGTAAAGCCTGATGTTGCCGATGTTATGGGCTTCGATCTGCGTCAGGATCTTGGCCATGCCGTTGACATAGGGCTCGCAGCCGATGAACCCGATCTCGGGAAAGGCCTGCGCTTCGGCGATCAGATGCTCGCCGCCGCCAAATCCGATTTCGAGCCTGACAGCATCAGGCTTCGACTCGAAGATATCAGTGAGATCATCAGGCGCGGGCGTGCTGATATTGAGCGCCAGATGCGGCAGCAAATTGTCGATCAAGTCGGCCTGATGGATGCGGAGCTTGTGTCCCTTGCGGCGGCCGAAAAACGAGCCGTGCGCATGCGCGGCAGCGCCATCCTTCGCAGGCGTGTCGTGATCGCCGGTGTCGCGCGAGGCCGTCATCGCAGGGTCTGGTACAGCCGGTGCAGCAGCCGTGCCCGCGGTTCGATCGAGGAGATGTACATCTGCTCGTAATGGGTATGCGCGCCCTTGCCGTCGACCCCGAGGCCATCGAGGGTTGCGGTGTGGGGCGCGGTGAAATTGCCGTCGCTGCCGCCGCCGGTGAATGTGTCGACGAGATCGAAACCGATTTCGGCCGCGAGCGTTTTGGCGTGCTCGTACAACGCCGCTCCGGCATTGCCCTTTTCGTATGGCGGCCGGTTCAGTTCGCCGGTGACGGTGACGGTGACGCCCTCGGTGCGCGACTTCAGGCCGAGAATCTTCGGGACCAGTTCCTCGGAATCGGCAATCGTCGGTACCCGCATGTCGACCTCGGCATAGGCCTCCTCCGCGATCACGTTGGGCTTGGTGCCGCCCCTGACGACGCCGACATTGACTGACACGCCGCGTTTGAGGTCGTTCATCGCCTCCAGCGTCCCGATGATATGACCGAGTTCGCGGATCGCGCTGCGGCCGTCCTCGGGCCGCGTGCCGGCGTGCGAGGGCACGCCCTTGATGAAGACCTCGAAACGCGCGACGCCCTTGCGTCCGGTGACGATCTTGCCGCCGTCGCGGGCGGGTTCGGTCACCAGCACATATTTCGCCTTGCGGCCTTCGGTCTCGATCAGCGCGCGCGAGGTCGGGCTGCCGATTTCCTCATCGGAAACGTAGAGCTGCGTGATGCCGAGCGGCGACCGTGCGCTGTCCGCGCAAATCCGGCGAAAGGCGTGGTAGGCGAGATAGGCGCCGCCCTTCATGTCATAGATGCCGGGCCCGAAGGCGCTGTCGCCCTCGACCTTGAACGGCAACCGCTCAATGAATCCCATCGGGTGGACGGTATCGAGATGGCTGAGCACCAGGATGCCCGGCGCGTCCTGCCCCCATGACGACCGCGCCACCAGATGATCGCCGCATCCGTCCTTGCCTGCGATCCGCTCCACGGTCGCGGGCAGGTCGCGGTAGCCATCGGCGACGAGGTCGGCCAGCTTGTTGACCTGTGCCGGCACCTCGGTCGGTGTTTCGATTTCAACCCAGCGGCGGATGCCATCGAGGATCGAACTGGTATCAAAGGGATTGGCGGTCGTATCGTTCATTGGCGGTAGCTTACCTCAGCGAGATTTGGCCAATGTCATGCGCTCGCGCCGGCGGGCGCGTCAATCGGAACATCCGGGGATGGCGACGGAAATCAGCGCTTGTCGGGGCCTTCGCGCGCGGCGATCTGCTCGACCAGTTCGACGATGCTACGGCGCATTTTGGCGTCGGTGATTCGTGTAAATGCGCGCGTCAGCGCCAGGCCCTCGGCTGTGGCGAGAAAATCCGAAACATAGGCCGGCGAACCGCCTTCGCTGAAACCCTCGGCATTGACCGCGCCGCTCGGGCCGCCGTCGAACAGGAACGATACCGGCACCTGCAGGATTTCCGAAATCTGCTGCAGGCGGCTGGCGCCGACCCGGTTGGTGCCCTTTTCGTATTTCTGGACCTGCTGGAATGTCAGGCCCAATGCCTCGCCAAGTTTCTCCTGGCTCATGCCCAGCATGATGCGACGCATGCGGACACGACTGCCGACATATTTGTCAACAGGGTTTGGCGCTTTGATCGACATCTCCAACACTCCTGGGATTGTGCGCCGGGGAATGAGGCAAAACGTAACGGGAGTATGCCTCAGGCGCCGGTACCGTCAAATCCTGCTCGGAGGATTGGGTCGAACTACGGACAATTTGAGCAATGAACTGACTGGTTCTTGTTTTTGGTTACAGCCGTAGAATGCGAATTGCACGGTCGGTCTGTCAACTAGTTAGTGGATACGTAGTTTCGCGCAGGCCACTTTTAGCGGCCGCCCGCAACAACCGCCATAGACAAATCTCAGGCGTTTCGCCTCGCAAAGCGGCGACGGATGACCAGCAAAAATGCAGCCGCAATGATGATGCTGATTGGAATGTCTCTAAGGCGGGTATAGATCGTCGGCGGCAAAGCAGACGGCAGGTTGGCGTCCAGCACGCCTTCGATGCCAAGGCCGAGTCGTGCGACAATACGTCCCGACGGATCGATAACAGCCGAAATGCCGGTATTGGCGGCGCGAACGACCGGCAGGCCTTCTTCGACCGCGCGCAGCCGCATCTGCTGCAGATGCTGATACGGGCCGGTCGAAATTCCGAACCAGCCGTCATTGGTCAGATTGATGATCCAGCCCGGGCGCTCGTCGCGCGACGTTATATCGCCGGGAAATATCGCCTCGTAGCAGATCAGAGGCAGCGCGCGCGGCGCGTTCGGGATGTCCATGACGCGGCGGCGGGTGCCCGGAATGAATCCACCCTGGACTCTCGTCAGCTGCACGAAACCGAATTTTTCCATCAGGCTCTGAAACGGCAGATATTCGCCGAACGGCACCAGATGCAGCTTGTCATAAACCGACAGCACGCTGCCCTCATGGTCGATGACGTAGATCGAATTGTAGGCGCGGGTGATTCGCACACCGGCCGGCAGGTCGGGCGCGCGCACCGAACCCGTGATCAGCACGGTGCCCTTGGGCAGCAAATCGGCGATCTGCGCCATCGCATCGGCTTCACGGGTCAAGAAGAACGGAAACGCCGATTCCGGCCAGACCAGGATGTTCGCATCGCTGACGCCGGTCGATTGCGGCCCCGACGCCCGATCGGACAGCGTCAGGTATTTCTGCATCGTCTCGGCCTTGGCGCCGTAATTGAATTTGACGTCCTGCTGCAGATTGGGCTGCATGATGCGCAGCTTGACCTTGGTCAGCACGGTCGGCTGCAGCGACAGTTTGACGGCGCCGAAGACGGCCATGACAGCGAGCAGGCCGAGTGCCGCCACCGGCGCGATCCAGGGCTTGCGTCCGCGCGAACTGCCATCGATCAGGACCGCCGGGCTTGCGAAGATCGCCACGGCGAGGAACGTCATGCCCCACAGCCCGATCAGTGACGCCGTCTGTGCCAGCGCCAGCGGCTGCGACAGCGCGTAGCCGAACGAATTCCAGGGAAATCCCGACAGCAAATGGCCGCGCAGCCATTCGGTGACGGTCAGGCTGATCGCCAGCGCCAGCAGGCGCGAGGCATCGCGGGTCCACAGCAATCGCGCCAGCGCAAAGCCGATTGCGGTGAACAGCGCCAGATAGGCCGGCAGGCCCAGCACCGCGAACGGCATCAGCCAGGCAAATGTCGGTGCATCGACCAGGAAGGCGTAGCCGATCCAGTAAAGCCCGACCACGAAATAGCCGAGCCCGAACCAGAAGCCCGACATCGCCGCCGCCGGCACGCCGCGCCATCGTCCGGCGCCGGCGCCATCGATCAGCCAGACCATAACCGGAAACGTTACGAACAGCACCGGCCAGGCATTGAACGGTGCCATCGCCAGCGCCGACAGCGCGCCGGCCAATAGCGCCAGCCCAGCGCGCTTCCATCCCCAGGCCAGGATGATCGCAAGACCGGCGACGCGGAGTTTGTTGGAGGCGATCACTGCGAACCGGCTCCATCGCTGGACGATGGCGGCGCATTGTCATTGGCTTGCGGCGCGTTGGCGTCGGGCGTTACTTCGCGCCGCCGTTGGGTGCGGGACGCGGGACGTTCCTTGCGGATGGCGATGCGCAACCGTTTGACCCGCCGCGGATCGGCGTCGAGCACTTCGATCTCGTAATTGCCGGGGCCCGAAATGACTTCGCCGCGCACCGGCAGGCGGCCGACCTGGGCGACGAGATAACCGCCGAGGGTCGCAACCTCATCGCTGGCTTCGCCATTGATGAAATCCTCGCCGATCACCGAGCGGGCATCCTCGAGGCTCGCGCGTGCGTCGGCGATGAACGAATTGTCCGCCTGGCGGACGATCGCGGGCGGCTCGTCGCTGTCATGTTCGTCGTCGATCTCGCCGACGATCTGTTCGACGATGTCCTCGATCGACACCAGTCCATCGGTGCCGCCATATTCGTCGACCACCAGCGCCAGATGAATGCGTGAGGCCTGCATCTGCGCCAACAGATCGATCGCCCGCATCGACGGCGGCACATAAAGCAATTTGCGGATGATGTTGGCGTCCGCCAGCGGCATCGCCAGATCCACCGCGCGCAGGTCGAGGCCCGCCGGGAACGGCTTCTTGCGCTTGGCCTTGCTGGTATCGCCGATGCGCGCCCGCGCGGTCATGAACGCCAGCAAGTCGCGGATGTGGACGATGCCTTCGGGGTCGTCGAGGGTCTCGTTGTAGACCACGAGGCGCGAATGCGCGGCACTCTCGAACAGGCTCATCAACTCGCCGAGCCCGATGTCGCGCTTGACCGCGACGATGTCGGCGCGGTGCACCATGACGTCGGCGATGCGCCGCTCGTGCAAGCCGAGGATGTTGCGCAGCATGGTGCGCTCGATGGCGGAGAAGCCGACTTCGTCCGGGGTTGATGCATCGAGCACGACCTGCAGATCGTCGCGGACCGATCCCGGTTTCCAGCCGAACAGCGTGCGGATGGCGCGGGTCAGCCAGTTGTCGGAGGCCGGGCGCAGCACCTCGCCTTCCTGCACCACGGCGGGAAGGTTGCGCGTATTGCGCGGATTGTCGTGGATAGGGTCGGAGTCTGGCATGTCAGTCCATCCGCTCCCGGTCCGCATAGGGATCGGGAATGCCGAGCTGGGCGAGGATCTCCTGTTCGAGACTCTCCATGGCTTCGGCGTCGTCGTCCTTTTCGTGATCGTAGCCGATCAGATGCAGGAACCCGTGGATCGCAAGGTGGCTGAGATGATGATCGAACGGCTTATGTTCGTCATCGGCCTCCTTGCGCGTCGTCTCATAGGCGATGGCGATGTCGCCGAGCATACGCGGCGCGTCGTCGGGCATTCCCGCGCCGGTCGGCTGCAGCGCCGGAAACGACAGCACGTTGGTCGGCTTGTCGATGCCGCGCCAGTTGCTGTTCAGCGTGCGGATCCCGGAATCGTCGGTCAGCATGACCGCGAGTTCGGCTTCGCCGACATCGGCGTCGGCGAATTCCGCGGCCGCATTGATGGCGCGCTGGATCACAGCCTCGGCGTCGGGCTCGGTCTGCCAGCACTCGGCGACCACGAGGACTTCGGTTACGGGAAGGGCGGAAGACAATTTCGTTCCAGGGTTTTGCAGTCCAGCGATTAGGTTGCGGCCCGGGCCCGCCTGCTGCAGGCCCAGCGCCGAAGATCTGGCACTCAAGATTTGCCGCTTGCCGGTTTTTGCGGCAGTCCCTCATAGGCGGCGACGATCCGCGCCACCAACTCGTGGCGGATGACGTCTTCGGCGGTGAATTTCACCTGCGCGATGCCCTCGACGCCGTCGAGCAGTTTGACGGCTTCGGCAAGCCCCGAGGTCTGGCCGTTCGGCAAGTCGACCTGCGAGGGATCGCCGGTGATGATCATGCGGCTGTTCTCGCCAAGCCGGGTCAGGAACATCTTCATCTGCATCGACGTGGTGTTTTGCGCCTCGTCCAGGATGATGACGGCGTTGGTCAGCGTGCGGCCGCGCATGAAGGCGAGCGGCGCGATCTCGATTTCGCCGCCCTGCAGCGCGCGCTCGACCACGCGCGCATCCATCAGGTCATACAGCGCGTCGTAGATCGGCCGCAGATAGGGATCGACCTTTTCGCGGAGATCGCCGGGCAGGAAGCCGAGTCGTTCGCCGGCTTCGACCGCGGGCCGCGACAGGATGATGCGATCGACTTCCTTGCGCTCGAACAATTGCGCGGCATGCGCCACCGCAAGCCAGGTCTTGCCGGTGCCGGCGGGACCGACGCCGAACACCATCTCGCTGCGCTTCAGCGCGCGGATGTAGGAATCCTGCGCTGCGGTGCGCGCCCGCACCGGACGCTTGCGCAGATTGATGGTCTCGAACGCGTTCTTGGCGGCCTTGGGATCGAATTCGAACAGCGAGCCCTGCGCGATCACGGCGCGGATCGCGCCTTCGACATCGCCTTGCGCCATTTCGTGGCCCTGCAGCGCCTGGGCGTACAGCGTCTCGAGCACGCGCCGCGCCGCGTCGCAGCCGTCACGGGATCCGGCGATGGTGATCTGATTGCCTCTGGAATCGACGACGACGCCGAGCCGGCGTTCGATCAACGCCAGGTTCTGCCCGTAAGGGCCGACCAGCGCGGATGCGGCGCGATTATCGTCGAAGTCGATGACGACCTGGGTTTCGGGCGGAATTTGCATGTCACGGTCAAATTTGCGGCTGGGGGCCAATGAAGGTGAATCCGATGCGCTTTTTGGCAAGGGTTCAGGCTCCCGTGTTCATTTGAGAAGAATCGGTCATTTGAGAGGAATTGGTCATGGGTGAAAGCGTTGACGCGGCAGGCGATGCAAGTTCGCCGAGCAAGCTGTAGCGCTCCAGGCTGCCGATGGTGACCGGGAGCACCTTCCCGATGATGTCTGACGATGCCATTACATGCGCCGGCTGCAGATAGGCGGTGCGGCCGACGATCTGGCCGGGATTGCGCGCCGCGCGTTCGAACAGCACATCGACGGTGGTTCCAATCATGGCCTTGTTGAAGGCCGATTGCTGGCTGTCGATCAATTCCTGGAGCCGCACCAATCGCCCGTCCATCTCTGCCGCTGACACCGTCTCCTGCATGTCCGCCGCCGGCGTGCCCGGCCGTGGCGAATATTTGAACGAATAAGCCCCAGCGTATCCGATTTGCATGACAAGCGCGAGGGTCGCGGCAAATTCTCCCTCGCTTTCGCCGGGGAAGCCGACGATAAAATCCGAAGAGAATGCAATATCTTGGCGGGCGTCGCGAAATCGGTCTATGACGCGGCGGTAATCATCGGCGGTATGCTTCCGGCTCATGGCAGCCAGAATGCGGTCGGAGCCGGATTGTACCGGCAGATGCACGAACGGCATCAATTCGGGCAGGTCGCGATGCGCCTCGATCAGCGAATCATCGACGTCGCGGGGATGGCTGGTCGAATAGCGCAGGCGGACGATGCCGGGGATTTCGGCGAGGCGATGCAAGAGCCTGCCGAGCGGCCAGCTCCGGCCATCCGGACCCTCGCCGTGATAGGCGTTGACGTTCTGCCCGATCAGCGTGATCTCGCGCACGCCATTGTCGGCGAGTCGCGTCACGTCATCGATGATCTTCGCCACCGGCCGCGAGACTTCCGCGCCGCGCGTGTAAGGCACCACGCAGAAGGTGCAGAATTTGTCGCAGCCTTCCTGCACGGTTACGAACGACGAGATGCCGCGCGCGCGGATCGCTGCGGGCTTCGGCGGCGGGAGAAAGCCGAACTTGTCCTCGACCGGGAATTCGGTTTCCAGCGCGCGGCCATGGCTTTTGGCGCGCGCGAGTAGCTGCGGCAGATGATGATAGCTCTGCGGACCGACCACGACATCGACGGTCGGCGCGCGGCGGATGATTTCTTCGCCCTCGGCCTGCGCGACACAGCCGGCGACGACGATGTTCATCTTGCGGCCGTCGCGCGCGGCTTCATCCTTGGCGACGCGCAAACGCCCGAGTTCGGAGTAGACCTTCTCGGAGGCCTTCTCTCTGATGTGGCAGGTGTTGAGGATCACGAGATCCGCATCCTCGGCGCGGTCGGTCTCGACAAAGCCTTCCGGCGCCAGCGTATCCACCATGCGTTGCGCATCGTAGACGTTCATCTGGCAGCCATATGATTTGATATGCAGCTTGCGCGGCGGCTTCATGGAACCTGAATGCGGGGTTGGCGCGGCGCCCATGCGGCGCCCGGTCTGGGGGTCAATTATAGCCTAAATGGCCGAAAATCCAGCGGCTTACGGCTGTCATTCCGGGCCTAATCGGCCTCAATCCGTCCAATTAGATCGGGCAATTGCCGCATATCGTCGAAAGTGATCGTGGCGCCCGCCGTGCGCAGCAATTCGGCATGACCCGGGCCGCAATGGCTGCCGCCGTGATAACCGAATACCACCATCCCGGCGGCACGGCCGCCGGTAACGCCGGGAACGCTGTCCTCGATGACCAGACATTGCGCCGGCGGGACGTTCATCCGTTCGGCCGCAAACAAAAACAGGTCCGGCGCCGGCTTGCCGCGCTTGACCTGGGTCGCGGAGAAGATGTTGGGCGCGAGCACATCGTAGAGCCCGGCGCAGCTGAGGCCATGCCGGATTTTCTCGGGCGTTCCGCTCGATGCCACGCATTTCGGCAGCGCGATCGCTGCGATCGCTGCCCCGACATGCGGGATCGCACCCAGCTCGTCCGCGTAGCGCTGGAGTGCAGCTTGTTTCATCTGCGCTTCAAAATCGCCGGGCAGGCTGCGGCCGAGTTCGGCCTCGATCGTCAGCCGCGCTTCGCGGTCGGAGACGCCAAGGAAACGTTTCAGCACCTGATCGGCCGTGATCGGATAGCCGTGGCGCGTCAGCGTTTCCGCATGCGCGCGGCATGAAATGACTTCACTGTCGACCAGCACGCCGTCGCAATCGAAAATGATGAGTTGGAAGCTATTTATGTTTTGACGCGTTTTCTTCACGCGAACCGGTTTCCACTTCGCTTGAAAACGCTATGAGTCGGCTACGATTTATCTTCGTCCAGCGGCACGCAATATAATTCGAGCCGGTGATCGACCAGTTTGTAGCCGAGCTTGCGGGCGATCTCGGCCTGCAGCTTCTCGATCTCTTCCGACGTGAATTCGATCACCTTGCCGTCGCGCAGATTGATCAGGTGATCGTGGTGGCTGTCGGGCATCTGCTCGTAGCGCGCCCGGCCCTCGCGGAAATCATGCCGCTCGATGATCCCTGCATCCTCGAACAGTTTGACGGTGCGGTACACGGTCGAGATCGAGATCTTGTCGTCGACCTCGACGCAGCGCCGGTAAAGTTCCTCGACGTCGGGATGGTCGACCGAATCCGCCAGTACCCGCGCGATGACGCGGCGCTGCTCGGTCATGCGCATGCCGGTGGCGGCGCAGCGTGCCTCGATACCGGTATTTTTGTGCGCAGACGGGGATTTTAGAACGGTCATAATATCCGGCCTTGGAGAACAGGGCAGGGGGTGTTTTGCCACCGCGCGCAGTTTACGACAAGTCACGCCGCATCAGAAGTGCGTTCAATTGCTCCCCGCCGGGCTGCTGATAGTAGCGCTCCCGGCGTCCAATAACGCTGAATCCGGCCCATTCATAGAGCCGCCGCGCCGGCTGATTATTTTCTTCCACTTCGAGAAATATCGACCGCACGCCGCGGCCGGCAAGATGGCCAAGATGTGTCAGTAGCAGACTGCGCGACAGGCCGCGGCCGCGCTGGTCGGTGTCGATCGCGATCGACAATATTT
>JBOHIT010000318.1:0-3367 GCA_050726155.1 Bradyrhizobium sp. | reverse complement strand
CGCGCCAATCTCGCGCTCGACATCGGCCGCACCTGGCGGGTGCCGCGCCATCTCGATACCGACGCGATGCATGCCGCCGCGCAACGCCTGCTCGGCAAGCATGATTTCACGACGTTCCGCGATACCGAATGCCAGGCGAAATCGCCGGAGAAGACGCTCGACCAGCTCGACGTCATTAGGGACGGCGATGCTGTCTCGATCGTCACCTCGGCGCGCTCGTTCCTGCACAGCCAGGTGCGATCGATGGTGGGATCACTGGTCTGGGTCGGCGAAGGCCGCTGGAGCGCCGATGATCTCGCCGCCGCGCTTGCCGCCCGCAACCGTGCCGCCTGCGGCCCCGTCGCGCCGCCCGACGGGCTATATCTGGTACGCGTGGATTACTAGGAGACCCCAGCCATACTGTGCATGGGGTTGTTTTCGCAGTTTTTGTTTTTGGGTCCTGCGCCGCTACGCGAAATACCGATCCAGTATTCCGCGATACACCTTCGTCAGCTTCTCCAGGTCGGACACCGGCGTGCGCTCGTCGACCTGGTGCATGGTCTGGCCGACCAGGCCGAATTCGATCACCGGGCAGTAGCTCGAGATGAAGCGCGCATCCGAGGTGCCGCCGCTCGTGCTCAATTCCGGTTTGCGTCCCGTCACCTCTTCGATGGCGCTGACGGCGAGGTCGGTGAAGGCGCCGGGTTTTGTTACGAACACGTTGGAGTTCGACGGCTCCCACACGATGCGGGCGCGGATGCGGTTGCCGCAGGCCTTCACCAGCCGCTCGTCGACCAGCGCCCGTAGCGTCTCCTGCGTGTGGTTGTCGTTGAAGCGGATGTTGAATTTGGCGCGCGCCTGCGCCGCGATCACGTTGCTCGCGGTGTTGCCGACATCGACGGAAGTGAATTCGAGGTTGGAAGCCTGGAACTGGGCGCTGCCATGGTCGAGCGGCTCGTCGCTCAAGGCCACGATCAGCCGCGAAATGTCCGGCACCGGATTGGCGGCGCGATGCGGATAGGCGACGTGGCCCTGCACGCCGTCGACGAAAAGCGTGCCGGACTGCGAGCCGCGGCGGCCGACCTTGATGCAGTCGCCGAGCACTTCGACATTGCTGGGCTCGCCGAGCACGCAATGGTCGAATTTCTCGCCGCGCGCCGCGACCCATTGCAGCAGCTTGATGGTGCCGTTGACCGAGATGTCTTCCTCGTCGCCGGTGATCAGGAACGAGATCGAGCCTTTTGGCTGGCCGTCATGGTCGGCGAGATATTGCAGCACCGCCGCGACGCTGCAGGCGATGCCGCCCTTCATGTCGACCGCGCCGCGGCCATAGAGGAAGCCGTCCTTGACGTCGCCGGAGAACGCACCATGGCTCCATGCCGCCTCGTCGCCGGCCGGCACCACATCGGTATGGCCGGCGAAGGTGATATGCGGGGCGGCGTTGCCGATGCGGGCATAGAGGTTGTCGATGTCTGACGTGCCGGGCTCGCTGAACGTAACGCGATGCACCTCGAAGCCGGCGGCTTTCAGGATGTTTTCGAGGACGCCGAGCGCGCCGGCATCGGCTGGCGTCACCGATGAGCAGCGGACGAGGTCGCGGGTGATGGAAATGGCATCATTCATAGCTCGACATAACACGTCAAACCGGCGGCGGGCCAGCCTTGTGCGGCACCATTTCGATCTCGCTTTGCTGGTCCCAGGGCGGCCGCGTATCGACCGGCGCCAGCGGGTCGGCGCCGAACCGGTTGGTCCCTTTGGTGCCCCTGAGGAAACACAGTTCGACAAAACCCCAGACGCAGACGACGAACGCGACGAATTGCACGGCGTAGGAATCGCCGAGCCGATCCGCGAATTGGTCGAACAGGCCAGGGAAGACGAAGAACAGCAGCATCCACCAGCCACTCTTGTTGCGGTCATGCAGCCGCTTGATGGCGATGGCCAGATAGATCCACAGGAACAAGGGGGTTCCGATCGCCTTGATGACGGCTTTACTGAGACTGGCTGCCGACAGCGAGCGATATGATTCAGGATCGAGCGCGCTGAAGATATCGTCGACTCGGAAGTTGATCGATGCCGGACCGCCGAACAGTTTGCTGGAGATGAGGACCAATATGCCGAGCACCATCATCAGGCAAAGGATGATCGGTATAGCCAGCCAGAAATTGGCGCGGTTGAGGCGGCCCTCGAATCTGAACACGTACCAGACGTAATCCATCCGTCCAACTCCGGCTAACGAGCCAGCGATCAACCGCGCGGGACCGGCCCCGCACGCTGCAGGAGAAAATCCGGAACGCCGAACGACTGCGTGTGCGAGACGACGGGAGGTTTGGCAAGGTTGCGCGTCGGATCCGGCCCGAATCGGTTGAGCCCATCGGTTCCGATCATGAAAAACAGCTCGATGACGATCCAGGTTTGCAGAACGGACAGGGTCACGGCGAGCATCACCAGCAGCCATTCGCGGACGACCGAAACGTCGACGCCGAAATAGAGCCCGAACAGAAGGCCGTAATACAGATAGGCGAGGGGAGTAACGACAAGAACCGCAATCGTCCACCAGCCGCTGCGGTTGCGATCGTGAAGGCGCTTGGCCGTCGTGGCGGCGTTGATCCAGATCAGCGCCAACGCGGCGACCGAGTGCAACACCTGCCATTGCTGGAACGGCGATTTGAGCCACAGCACGAGCCAGACGGTCAGGAGCGCGAGCTGGACCGCGAGATAGCGGGCGCGGTTGATGCGGCCATTAAAACTGAACAGTAAACGGGCATAGTCCATCGCAACCTCCGGGCCGCGGACAAAACGTCGCGTTTCCCAGATATTTGTCGCGTCAGGCGGTCGCCGGGTTCGAGCTTTGGCCCCGAAATCAGTCCCGCAGCAGCTCGTTGATGCTGGTTTTGGCCCGGGTGCGCTCGTCGACCCGCTTCACGATGACGGCGCAGGCGGTGGACGGGCCGGGCTGGCCGTTCTTCAGGGGACGCGCGGGCAGGTTACCCGGCACCACCACGGCATATTCCGGGACCTCGCCGATGAAGGTCTCGCCGGTGTCGCGGTCGACGATCTTGGTGGAGGCGCCGAGGAACACGCCCATCGACAGTACCGCGCCCTTGCGCACGATCACGCCTTCGGCGACTTCCGAGCGCGCGCCGATGAAGCAATCGTCCTCGATGATCACGGGCTCGGCCTGCAGCGGTTCCAGCACGCCGCCGATGCCAACACCGCCCGAGATGTGCACGCGCTTGCCGATCTGGGCGCAGGAGCCGACAGTGGACCAAGTGTCGATCATGGTCGCTTCATCGACATAGGCGCCGAGATTGACGAAGGACGGCATCAGCACGACGTTGCGGGCGATGAAGGCCGAGCGGCGCACGATCGCGCCGGGCACCGCGCGGAA
>JBOHIT010000317.1:0-8028 GCA_050726155.1 Bradyrhizobium sp. | reverse complement strand
CTCCATACCATCGTCGTCGACGACAACGACCGGATCGGCGGACGGGCCTCAACCGAGCAGATCGAGGGCTTTACCGTCAATATCGGCGCGATTGCCATCGAACTGGGCGGGGTATTCGAGGAGACCTTCAATACCGTCGGCGCGCCGCTCGATATCCGTACCCCCGAACCTGCCAGTTCCTTCTTCATCGACGGCAAGCTGATCGATGTCGGCCGCGGTGGCTGGTCGCTGCTGCTGGGGCAACTGACCAAACAGGCCTCGCGCATCCTGGAGAAATTCGCCGACGCCCGCTCCGGCAACCTGCCGGACGGCCGGCAATCGACCGAGGACTGGCTCAAGACCTACACCAGCAACGCCTCGGTGCACGCGATCTTCCGCAATCTCTGCGCGGCGATCTTCGCCTGCAACGCCGCCGAACTGCCGGCACGCGCCTTCCTGACCTACTTCACCAGCAAGGGCGCCTTCAAGCGCTTTGGCTTTTGCCCAGAGGGCACGATCGGCGTCTGGAATGCGCTCGGGACCGCGATCAAGCGCAATGGCGATATCTGGCTGTCGACGCCGGCGGTGCAAATTCACACGACCGGCGGCCGCGTCGCAGGTGTCACCGTTGTTCGTGACGGCCAAAGGGTACGGATCGAAACCGATCTCGTCATCAGCAATGCCGGCCCCAAAATCACCGTCGCACTTGGCGGCGAAGCCGCCTTTCCGCCCGCCTATGTCGAGCAGGTGCGCAGTGGCCTAAGGCCCGCCGCCAACATCGTCATCAATATCGCAAGCCAGGAGCCGCTGATCTCCCATCCCGGGATCGTGACCTTCGGCAAGACGCGGCGGCTCTGCAACATGGCCAACCTCACGGCGACCTGCCCCGAGCTCGCTCCACCGGGCTGGCATCTCTATGTCGCTTATGCCGTACCGAAGCCGGCGCTCGGCGATTTCGATTCCGATGCCGAGGTCGAGCTGGCGTTGACGGATTTGCGCGAGCAATTCCCGAATTTTGTACAGGCCAAGATCCTCTCGATCCGCGTCATGCGCGACGACTGGCCGGCCCAGCGCAGTTGCGCCGGCTATGATCTGCCGCGCGAGACCGGCATCGACGGCCTGTGGTGCGTCGGCGACGCGGTCAAGCAATATGGCAATGGCGGCACGCAGGCCTGCGCCGAAACCGCAAAGATCGTTACCGACGCGATCCTGGCACGGCGGCCGCGCGTGCCGCAGCCGAGCCGGGCCTGAACGCGATGCCGACGACGATCCCGACAAATATCGCGGGTGCTCATGCAGCACCCGATCCGTCGTGCCTGCTCGAATTCCGCAACATCCGCGTCGTCTACGACAACGCCATCGAGGCGATCCGCGACGTCAGCATTGCCGTTCCCGAAGGCGGCATCGTCGCCTTGCTCGGCTCCAATGGCGCCGGTAAGTCGACATTGCTGAAGGCGATGTCCGGGATTCTCTACACCGAGGAGGGCGTGATCGAGAACGGCTCGATCCGCTTCCGCAATGAAGAGGTCCATCGCCTCGCGCCCGATGAGCTGGTGCGGCGCGGCATCGTGCAGGTACCGGAAGGCCGCCGCGTCTTTCCAGCCTTGACCATCGACGAAAACCTGCAGATGGGCGGCTACACCAAGACGACAGCGGAAGCCCGCGAACGGCGCGAAAAGGTGTTCGCACTGTTCCCGCGCCTGTTCGAACGGCGCGACCAGATCGCAGGTTACATGTCCGGCGGCGAGCAGCAAATGCTGGCGATCGGTCGCGCGCTGATGACGGATCCCGTGCTGCTGGCGCTCGACGAGCCGTCGCTGGGACTCGCGCCGCTGATCATCGACCGAATTTACGAAGTGATCGCCAAGCTGCGCGACGAGATGAAGATGACGGTGCTGCTGGTCGAACAGAACGCACAGCGCGCACTCGATATCGCCGACTACGCCTACATCCTCGAAACCGGGCGTGTCGTGCTCGACGGCACCGCACAGAAGCTGGCGTCGAACGAGGACGTGCAGGAATTCTATCTCGGCGTCTCCAATGCGGGGCGCAAGAGCCTGCGCGACGTCAAGCATTACAAGCGACGCAAGAGGTGGCTGTCGTGACCACCCTGCTCAGCGTCAAACACCTCAGCAAGCGTTTTGGCGGCCTTCAGGCCGTCGCCGACGTCAGCCTCGACGTGACGTCAGGTGAAATCTGCAGCGTGATCGGCCCCAACGGCGCCGGCAAGACCACGCTGTTCAACATGATTTCCGGCGTGCTGCGGCCGAGCGGCGGCCGCATCCTGTTCGACGGCACCGATCTTGCGACCGTCTCGCCGTCGCGCTTCGCCGCAATCGGGATCGGACGGACCTTTCAGAACCTCGCGCTGTTCAAGCATGGCACGGTGGTCGAGAATATCCTGACCGGCCGGCACACCCATCTGCGCTCCAATGTGCTCGACGCCGTGATCTTCTTCGGCCGCACCAGGCGCGAGGAGATCGAGGCCCGGCAAAGGGTCGAGCACATCATCGAATTCCTCGAAATCGAACACATCCGCGACGCCGTCGTCGGCACGCTGTCCTACGGACAACAAAAGCGCGTCGAACTGGCGCGGGCGCTCGCGTGCGAGCCGAAACTGCTGCTGCTCGACGAGATGGTGTCCGGCATGAACCAGGAAGAGACCGAGGACATCGCGCGCTTTGTGCTCGATATCCGCGATGATCTCGGCATCACCGTATTGATGATCGAGCACGAGATGCGGATCGTGATGGACATCTCCGACCGCGTTCACGTGCTGAACTTCGGCCGCAAGATCGCCGAAGGCACGCCCGCTGAAGTGCGGCGCGATCCCGCCGTCACGGAAGCCTATCTCGGCGGCCACCGCGCCGAAGCCACAGCACAGGTGGGCGCGTGATGTCGGCACTCGAGAGCCTGCGAACCGAACATCTGGCGATCCAGTCGAGTCCGGCGCAAACGACAACCGCGCCTGACACCGGTTCGCTGCAGACCGCGCTGAAGACCGCCGCGATCACCATTCCCCAATTGCTGCGCCAGCGCGCCCTGGTGCACGGCGACAAGCTCGCGCTGCGGGAAAAGGAGTACGGCATCTGGAATCCCTATTCCTGGAGCCATTACTACAAGACCGCGCGTGCCGTGGCGCTCGGCCTGCTCGCGCTCGGCCTCAAGCCAGGCGACCGCGTCGCGATCGCCGGCGAGAACACGCCGGAATGGTTTTATGCCGACCTCGGCATCCAGATGATCGGCGCAGTCGCAGTCGGCATCTATCCGACCAATCCCTGGGTCGAGCTGCAATATATCGTCCGCCATTCCGGCGCGCGGGTCGTTATCACCGGCGATCAGGAGCAGACCGACAAGGTGCTGGATGCACTGGCCAATAATGACGGCCTGCCGGCGCTTGAGGCCGTCGTTTGCATCGACATGAAAGGGCTGCGGCAGTACCGGCAAGCACAGCTGATGTCGTTCGATGGGTTGTGCCAGCGCGGCAGGACCTATGCACTCGAAAATCCCGACGCCAATGCGACGCTCGATCGCCTGATTTCGCAGGCCTCGCCCGACGACGTCTCCATCCTGGTCTATACGTCGGGCACCACAGGGCCGCCCAAGGGCGCGATGCTGACGCACCGCAATCTGGTCTATGCCGCCTACATCTACGCCGAGGCCGTTGGGATCGCCGACAAGCCGTTCGAGGCCGTCAGCTATTTGCCGCTCTGCCATGTCGCCGAGCGCTGCTATGGCGAGGTCACGCATCTGGTGCTCGGCGGCGCTGTCAGCTTTGCGGAATCGATCGACACCGTCGCGCTCAATATCCGCGAGATCGCACCGACCTTCTTCGTCGGTGTTCCCCGCATCTACGAAAAGCTGCAGCAAGGCTTCCTGTTCAGACTCGGCGAGAGCGGCCAATTGCGCCAGCGCTTCGTCAAGACGTGCATGGCCTGGGGCCGCAAGCTGTCGGACCGCCGGCAGGCCGGAACCACGACCTGGCTCGACCGCCTCGGCTACGCGCTGCTCTACGTGCTGCTGTTCCGCAATATCCAGCGCCATCTCGGCTTCGCCCGCAGTCGCCATCGTCTCTGCGCCGGCGCATCGATTTCGCCGGAGACGCTGCGGTTCTTCGACATCGTCGGTCGGCCGGTCTCGCAGGGCTATGGACTGACCGAAAGCGGCGGCGTCGCCTTCATCCAGACCGAAAGCCATCACCGGCTCGGCGGCTGCGGCCTGCCGTTGCTCCACACCGAATGGAAGCTCGACAGCGACGGCGAGATCCTGCTGCGCAATCCCGGCGTGTTCAAAGGCTATTTCCTCGACGAAAAGGCGTCCACTGCCACGCTCGATTCCGCCGGCTGGCTGCGCACCGGCGACATCGTCGAAGTGCTGGACAATGGCGAGATCACCGTGGTCGACCGCAAGAAGGCGATCATCATCACCGCCGGCGGCAAGAACATCGCGCCCTCCGAGATCGAGAACGCGCTCAAGGACTCCGAGTTCATCAAGGAGGCCATCGTGGTCGGCGAGGCCAAAAAATATCTCGGCGCCATCGTCCAGGTCGACTTCGACAATGTCGGCCGCTGGGCGCGCGACAAGGCGCTGGCCTACACCAATTACAAATCGCTGTCGCAGCTCCCCGAGGTTCATGAGCTGGTCGAGCGCATCGTCAACGAGACCAACAAGCGCTTCGCCCGCGTCGAGAATATTCGCCGCTTCGCCATCCTGGAAAAGGAGCTCGACCACGACGACGGCGAGCTGACTGCGACGCAAAAGGTGCGCCGCGCCATGATCGAGAAGAAATTCGCGCGCGAACTCGCCATCATCTATCAGGCGGAGGGTTGATGCAGTATTTCATGCAGCTTCTGATATCCGGCCTTGCGATCGGCGCCATCTATGGCCTGATCGCGATGGGCTTTGCGGTGATCTACAAATCCACCGGCCTGGTCAATTTCGCGCAGGGCGAAATGACGATGATCACGGCCTATATCGCCTGGACCATCTCGACCACGGTCAGCGGCAATATGTTCGTGGTGGCGCTCGGCGCCGTCCTCGCCGCCGTCGTGCTCGGCCTCGTCATCGAGCGCGTGGTGATGCGGCCGATGCTGGGCGAGCCGGTCTTTGCCACCGTGATGGTGACCATTGGCCTCGCCGTGATCCTGCGCTCGTCGATCAATTTCATCTGGGACGCCTATCCGCATGGTCTCGATGTCGGCTTCGGCCGCACCATCGTGCGGATCGGAACCATCGGCGTGCGTACCGGACAGATCGCCGTCATCGTCACGCTTCTGGCGCTGCTTGCGGCGATCTGGGCGTTCTTCCGCTACAGCAAGATCGGCGTTGCGATGCGCGCGGTGGCCGCCGACGACCGCACCGCCCTCCTCATGGGCATCAGCGCCACCCGGGTCCACGCGCTGGCCTGGGCCGCCTCCTCCGTGATTGCGGGAATCGGCGGCGTGTTCTTTGCGCTGTCCTATGATTTGTCGCCGGCGATGTTCCAGCTCGGGCTGAAGGCGTTTCCGGCCACCATCCTCGGCGGCCTCGATACCGTGCTCGGGTCCGGACTTGGCGGGCTCCTGATCGGCATCACTGAAAATCTCGCCGGCGGCTATGTCGGCTCCGGCATGAAGGAGGTCGCGGGCTTTGCGATGATCATCGTGGTGCTGATGATCCGCCCGTTCGGCATCTTCGGCGAACGCGACATCGAGAGGGTTTGACACGTGCGCACCGGCGATTTCAAACAGACCTATGGCGAACTCGTCACCCTCGTCGATTCCCCGCCGGTTTGGCTGTGGTCGGCGGTGTTGCTGGCAGGCCTGATCGCAGCGCCCTTTGTGCTGAACTCCTATTTGCTGTCGTTCCTGATGATCATCCTGATCACGGTGGTCGGCGCGCTCGGGCTCAACATCCTCACCGGTTATACCGGGTTGATCTCGCTCGGCCATGTCGGCTTCCTCGTCACCGGCGCCTACGCCTATGCGGTACTGGTTTCCAAATATCATATGCACCCGCTGGTCGGTTTCCTCGGCGCCGGCGTGGTGCCGGCCCTCGCCAGCCTCATCGTCGGCGCGCCGTCGCTGCGGCTGAAGGGGCTTTATCTCGCGATCACCACGCTGGCGTTTTCCTTCATCATCAATACCGTGATCCTGGAAGCGCGGTGGCTGACCAACGGCGCCCGTGGCATTTCCGTGCAGCGGCCGGAGATTTTCGGCCTCAGCTTCGACAGCGATGCCGCCTTCACCTATCTCTGCCTCGGCTTTGCGGTCCTGACGCTGTTCGCCACGCTGAACATCCGCCGCAGCCGCGTCGGCCGCGCCTTTGTCGCGATCCGCGACAATGATACCGCAGCCCGAGTCATGGGCATCAATCTGCACGCCTACAAGCTGTTCGCCTTCGTCACCTCGGCCTTCATCACCGGCCTCGCCGGCGCGCTGTACGGCATTTATCTGTCCTTCGTCAGCGTCGAAGGCTTTCCGTTCCTGCTCTCGATCGAGGCGTTGGCGATCCTGATCGTCGGCGGGCTCGGCTCGGCGCTCGGCGCGGTGCTCGGAACCGTCCTGATCGTGCTGCTGCCGGAAGCGACGCGGATGGTGTTCAGCCTGTTCAGCGCGCAGATGGACGCGATGTTCACGACCGGCGCGCAGGAGCTCAAGAGCATGCTCTATGGCCTCGTCATCATCCTGTTCCTGCGCTTCCAGCCGCGCGGCCTGGTCGGCGCCTGGCACGACATCCGGCGGATGTGGGTGAACTGGCCGCTTCGTTACTAACCAAAAAACGCAATCGAACAGGAGGAGGAAACAATGATCAAATATCTGGCGACCGCGTCGCTGTTGCTCGCGGGCGCGTATCTCTCGACCGGCCCGGCGCTGGCCGCCGATCCCGGCATTACCGACACCGAGATCGTGATCGGCGACGTCGAACCCCTGACCGGCCCGCCGGCGCTGCTCGGCGTCGCAGCGTCGATCGGCCACAAGATCGCGATCGCGGAAGCCAACAACGCCGGCGGCATCAACGGCCGCAAGATCAAATATGTGCTGGAGGACGACGGCTACGTCACCGCCCGCACCATCCAGGGCGTCAAGAAGGTCACCGACGTCGACAAGGCGTTTGCCATGCTCGGCATCTCCGGCTCCGGCCAATCGATCGCCGTGATGCCGCTCTTGGAGAAAGCCGGCATCCCCACCGTCATCGACGTGGCGCCGGTCAAATTCCTCTGGGAGCCGCCGCGCAAGAACGTGTTCGTGGTCGGGCAGTCCTATGAGGAAGGCATCATCCACCTCGTCAATTATCTCGCCGAGAAGAATCCCGGCAAGAAATGGGGCCTGATCACGCAGGACGATGATTACGGCATTACGGTGCGCGACGGCTTTGACAGCGTGGTCAAGGCCAGGAAGCTCAACGTGGTCTACAGCGGCAACTACAAGAAGGGCCAGCAGGACTTTTCGTCCGACATGCTGCAGCTCAAGGAATCCGGCGCCGAAGTGTTTCTCGCCGGCGGCATCATCGGCGAGAACATCGCGATGATGAAGGAGCTGGAGAAGCTCGCCATCAAGCCGGTGGTCGGCATCTTCTGGCCCGGACGGGTCGAGCCGGTGCTGAAGCTGATGGGCCCGGCCGGCGACGGCATCTACGCGGTCGACTATGTCGAGCCGTTCGCAGGCGCTGCCGGCAAGGCCTTCCTCGAGAAGGCCAAGGGATTGCTGCCGGAAGCCGAGATGAAGGGCATCAACCGCTACTCCATGACTGGTTATGCCGCGGCCAAGGTCTTGATTGCCGCAATCGATCGCTGCGGCAAGCAGCCGACCTGGGCCTGCACCATCGCCGAGCTGGAGAAGACCAAAAACGTCGAGACCGGCATCATGGCGCCGATCAGCTTTGGGCCTGGCGTGCGGTTCTCGAACCAGAAGCTGCAGATCATGCAGTCCGAGTTCTCGACGTTGAGTTTTAAGCCGGTGAACTGAGAGGCGAACTCGCCACAACGGCGGTGGTACTTCCCCTCTCCCCTTGTGGGAGAAGGTGGCGCGAAGCGCCGGATGAGGGGTCTCTATCGGCCGATGAGCCTCC
>JBOHIT010000316.1:0-7486 GCA_050726155.1 Bradyrhizobium sp. | reverse complement strand
GGATTGCTTCGTCGCTAACGCTCCTCGCAATGACGGGAGGATGCTCGAATGCGATCCCGATGACCGCGGCCGGCCTCGCATCGATCCCGATCGCAAAAGTTAATTTAACCCCGCGTTAACGTGATTCTTTAGCTCTTTAAGTCATCGCTTAAGGATTTGGGCTCACAGATAGACAATGCAAAAGCCCGCGCGGTTCGCGGGCAGGGTTTGTGTTGTTTAATGAGTAATCCCGCAGAAAAGCCTGAAGTCGTCCAGCTTCCGGCGGAACCGCCAGTCGCCGTGCCGGTCAATACCCGGCGCGCCGCGGCGCAGCGGGTACGCGAGGCGCGCGACCGGTTAACGTCGACCAGCGGAACCCGCCCGGCATTCGACACCGAATTGCTCCGGCAATATGCCCAGACCCGGATGTCGGCCTCCTACGTCGTCATGCTGCTGGTGGTAACGACCGGGATCATCTTCGGCCTCTGGATGCAGCCGGTGGCGGCCGGAGCCTGGACCGTCGGCATGCTCTGCATCCATGCCGTCATCATTCGCAATTGCGCGCGCTTCCTCGCCGAGCAGCCTTCGCTCGCCGCCACCCGCAAATGGCGCACCCGGTTTGTGCTGCTCGACCTGCTCTACGGCCTGTGCTGGACCGCGATCCTGATCCGCCCCGCCGGCCTCGACGCCGTCTCGAACACGATGATGATGTTCCTGATGCTGCTGGTGATCGCGGTGTCGAGCATGCTTGCGGCCAGCCTGCCGATCGCGGCACTGGCGGCGACCGTGCCGGTGGCGGCGGCGATCGCGCTCAACTTCGTGCTCGGCGGCACCTTCGACAATTACGCGCTGGCGTTGCTGGCGCTGGCCGCCGAAGCCTATTTCGCCCTGCTCGCCCACCGCATGCACTCGACGACGCTGGCGACGCTGGAGGCGCGCGCCGAAAAGGACGCGCTGATCGGCGAGCTCGAGCAGGCCAAGGCGATCTCTGACGAAGCGCGGCACCGCGCCGAATCCGCCAACGTCGCCAAGTCGCGCTTTCTTGCCCAGATGAGCCACGAATTGCGCACACCGCTGAATGCGATCCTCGGATTCTCCGAGGTGATGAAGAGCGAAATTTTCGGCGCGCACGCCGTGCCCGTCTACAAGGAATACTCCGCCGACATCCACAATTCCGGCGTCCACCTGCTCAACCTCATCAACGAGATCCTCGATCTGTCGCGGATCGAGGCCGGCCGTTACGAGCTGAACGAGGAAGCGGTGTCGCTGGTGCACGTCGTCGCCGACTGCCATCATTTGTTGAAGCTGCGCGCGACCAGCCGCGGCATCACCATCCACGAGGTGTTCGAGCAGGGCATGCCGCGGATCTGGGGCGACGAGCGCGCCACGCGCCAGATCGTGCTCAACTTGCTGTCGAACTCGATCAAGTTCACGCCGCAAGGCGGCGAGATCTGGCTCAAGGTCGGCTGGACCGCCTCCGGCGGCCAGTATCTGAGCGTCAAGGACACCGGCTCCGGTATCGCCGAGGATGAAATCCCGATCGTGCTGGCGTCGTTCGGCCAGGGCTCCAACTCGATCAAATCGGCCGAACAGGGCGCGGGGCTCGGCCTGCCGATCGCCAAGAGCCTGATCGACATGCATGGCGGCACCTTCACGCTGAAATCGAAGCTCCGGATCGGCACCGAAGTCATCGTCACCTTCCCGCCGGAGCGCGTGATGTCGGCACTGGCGCCGATGGCCGAGGAAGCCCCGCCGTTGCAGCCGGACCCCGCCGTCGCCGCATCCGCCGACGACAAGCGCCGTGCGCGCAACAAACCGATCATGAGCGCCGGAACCGGCCTGTAACTGGAGCGCTTGCGCAAACCACCGAAAGCATTTCACAATCCCTGAATGAGCAAAGAAACGCCGTGTATCGCAGTCTGCATGATGGATCCCAGAACCAAACTCTGCTTCGGCTGCGGACGAACGCTGCCGGAAATCGCGCAATGGCACCGGATGACCCGTGCCGAGCGGCTGGCGGTGATGGATGGATTGCCGGCACGCATGGTGGAGGCCGGCCTCGCGCAGATCGCGGAGCGTCCGACGTCCGGCTGACCCATGGACGGACCGGCCTGGGTGGCGCGCCATGAGCCGCACCCTGCTCGTCCTCGTCACGCTCGCAGCCGCCGCGGGCGCCGTCGTTGCCTACGCCGACCCCGAACAGATCGCGCGCGCCAGCGACCAGGTTTCGCAGATGCTGCGGCGGCGCAGCCTGCAAGCGGAGCCCGCGGTGCAGATCGCGCGCGGCCAGGCCGGTGAATTCGCGCTGCATGCCAAGATCAACGGCGTCAAGGCGCCGATGGTGATCGACACCGGTGCTACCTCGGTGGTGCTGACCTGGGAGACCGCGAAGGCAATCGGCCTGCCGCTGGAGATGCTCGAATACAATGTCGACGTCGAAACCGCCGGCGGCCACACCAAGGCGGCGCGGCTGACGATCGATCGACTCGCCGTCGGCCACCTCGTCGAGAAATCGGTGCCTGCGCTGGTGGTGCCGCGCGGGCAGATGAAAACCAACCTGCTCGGCATGAGCTTTCTGGACCGGCTCGAAAGCTGGGGCGTGAAGGCCGACCAGTTGATGCTGCACGGCTATCCCGACGTGACCGGCAGTATCAAACCCTCACGCCGCCATCGACGCGACCGCGCTGACATCAACTAGCGCGATCGCATCGCGCAGCACGCTGACGCCGGCGCCCTGCCGGACGCCGTTTTCGGCGAGATGTCGGCGGAACGCGCGCGCGCCGGGCACGCCGTGAAACGCACCGACGAAATGCCGCGTCATCGAATGCAGCCGCGTACCCTGCGCGAGCTGGCCTTCGATGTAGGGCATCATCGCCTGGAACACGTCCTTCATGCCGGTGTGCGGCGCCGTCTCGCCAAACAATTCGGAATCGATCGTCAGCAATCGCCAGGGATCGTGATAGGCCGCCCGTCCCAGCATCACGCCGTCGACCTGGGTCAGATGCGTCTTCGCCTCCTCTACGCTGCCGATCCCGCCATTGATGATGATGGGCACATCGGGCAATGCGGCCTTCAGCCGATAGACGCGATCATAATCGAGCGGCGGGATGTCGCGGTTTTCCTTTGGCGATAATCCGTTGAGCCAGGCCTTGCGGGCGTGCACGATCAGCGCATCGGCGCCCGCCGCAATGACGCCGCGCGCGAGCGCGTCGAGTGCGACTTCCGGATCCTGATCGTCGATCCCGATGCGGCACTTGACCGTGACCGGAATGTTCACTGCACGCTTCATCGCGGCGACGCCGTCAGCGACCAGCGCCGGCTCCGCCATCAGGCAGGCGCCGAAGCGGCCGTCCTTCACCCGGTCCGACGGGCAGCCGACATTGAGATTAATCTCGTCATAGCCGAATTGCTCGCCGATCTGCGCCGCCGTTGCGAGATCGCGCGGCTCCGAGCCGCCAAGCTGCAACGCCACCGGATGCTCGCTGGCATCGAAGCCAAGCAACCGCGCGCGGTCGCCATGGATGATCGCGCCCGTCGTCAGCATCTCCGTATAGAGCCGCGCCCGCCGCGTCATCAGACGGTGGAAGACACGGCAATGCCGGTCGGTCCAATCCATCATGGGTGCAACGGAAAAGCGATAGTCTTGATATTTCAACAGTTTATCTTACTCTTCAATGGGATGAACAGCGAACGTGTGCACTCCAAACTAGACGAAATTGCACACGTTTGTACCCGTTTTGACCTCTCAGTGCACACATAGTGCACACGAAAGTCGGAGTGCACACGCGTGGCGACCTTCACACAAATGGCATCCGGAAACTGGCGCGTCCAGGTCCGCCGCAAGACCCGTTATGTGGCCGAGACCTTCCGACGACGCAAGGACGGCGAAGAGTGGGCGCTCGAGATGGAGCGCAATATCGACCGCAACGGATCGTCCAAGCCACGCGTGGCGCGGAACGTTCGCACGTTTGGCGATCTGATCGACCTTCACGACGAGGACATGCACGAAGTTGGAAGGCCCCCTCGCCGGTCAAAAGCTGCTGTGATGGCGTCGCTCAAGACTGCGCTCGGCAGCGTGAAGCTTCCCGCGCTCAATCGAGAACGGCTGATCGAGTTCGGAAGGAAGCGCGCTAAGGACGGCGCTGGTCCGGCAACGTTGGCGATCGATATGTCTTTCATCCGGACAATCATAACTCATGCCGCCGCGGTGCACGGTATCGAGGTTTCGGCCGAAGAAGCGCGCCTCGCGCGCGTCGCTTTGAGTCACCTCAACTTGGTAGGAAAGAGCAATGAGCGTGATCGACGACCTACACAAGACGAACTCGACGAACTAATCGAATATTTCGAGACGAACCCTCGGCAATTCATACCGATGGGACGGATCGTCAGATACGCCGTGGCGACGACTTTGCGCCAAGAAGAAATCTGCAAGCCCGAGTGGCAGCTGGTTGATATGAAGAAGCGATTGGTGGTCATTAAGGACAGAAAAGATCCAAGGAATAAGGAGGGTAATGACCAGAAAGTGCCACTGCTGAACCTAACAGGTTATGACGCATGGGAGGTCGTGCTTCAGCAACGGATAGTGACACGCGGTTATGGCAGGATTTTTCCGCATAATCACAAATCGGTCAGTGCTGCATTCACGAGAGCATGCGATGAGCTCAAGATCGACGACCTGCATTTTCACGACCTACGTCACGAGGGAACAAGCCGTCTGTTCGAGGCAGGACTTCCAATCGAAAAGGTGGCATTGGTCACCGGCCACAAAGATTGGCGACAGCTCCAGCGCTACACCAATCTCAAGGTTGAAGATCTTCTCAAACTCCAATACGCGCAGCAGCCAACGATGGAAGAATTCATTGAGACACTAGCGGCCTCCTAGAAGCCCCCAACGTCAAAGAGACGGTCGCTACATTCATCGATGGCATGCTATGGAGCATTCCGGGAAACTGATAAGCTTTGTGCCTAAACCTTATCAGTCAGACAATTGACTCCGTTTTGTATGAAACCTGATCAGTGCGAGAAATGAATCCATTTCTGCAAACTTCTTCTCAGTCGCCGCCTGCTCCCTGTCACTTTACCTGCGTCACAACGGAGATCCATCCAGCAAGCAACACCGCGCTAGGGCGGCTTCGAGATCTACTGCTCTCGTTTGGGAGGGGCCGCTAAGAGGCGCGGTTAGCGGAATGCTTCATTGAGGATTCTGGCGAGGCGAATGCCCGCGAGTGCCAACTGCTGATCGACGATCGGAACGAATTGCTCGTAATAAGAAACTCCGAGCGCACTTTCTTGGGGGACGATCGCAGACTCTCCAAGCACGCGCGATGCGAGGGCCCATTCCGTCGCAGTACCCATCGACAATGCGGCGAGGTCCCTGCCCTGGAGCCATTCCTTTTCGAGATAGTTTGCGTAGGCTTCCGGCGTGCGGCCTGCTTGCTTGACCATCACGCCATCCCAGACGGAGTGCAAATTGGTGCGATTGCCGAATGCGACCACGCGAATGCCATTGCCGCCGCGCTCAAACCCGACCGCATGGAACGGCTGATGCACATCGCCGACAAAGTGGACGAGGAACTTGAGGGCATCGACGCTTCCGCCATCCTTGTTCAAGTCCACAATGGCGCGATCGATCGCAGCAAGGATACAATCCCCTTGACCGGGAACGAGCTGACAATCGCGTGATGGAATATAATCCTTCGAGCCATCCGCAAAGTTGACGTAGTGCCAGCGCGATGTCTCGCGACGCAACGGCCGGATTTCATCGGCCCAGTTGGAAACGGACGCGAGGGATGCATCGTCCAGCATCGCCTTGACTGTTTGGCGTGCTTCGGGCGTGAGGCGATTTTCCGCGATGATGGCTATGATCGCGTGGCCGTCCGGTCCCCACGCCTGCGCGGGTCGGGGAAGCGACGCCAGCAGCGTCGCCGCGCCAATGAGGGCGATCAGGGCACTAGCTCTCACGATTGAGCCTATCTCCTCGTGCCGGGCCTATCCCTGGCACCTCCACGAATATGCAGGGGCGCCGGGCACCAGCACAACCCCACCAAAAGGCGGCCGCGCGCTGGAAGCAGTGCAGCGCCCTGTTGTAGGTTGTCATGGGGAGAATCGCATGGTCGGGTTAAGGCTGTGGTGCATAGGAGCAAGGCCATGAGCGTCCTCGCGGACGACGGCTTGCCGTCAGCCCGCGATGCCCTGTGGCAGGACCGCGTCATCATCTGGAAGGACTCCGCGACGTGGCAGTCAACGCTCACGGCATGGCTGCAACCCGTGTTCCGGAAAGACGCGCTGAAGCGGCTGAAGCCGGGTGTGTTTCGTGACGTTTGCTGGGACGACACCGATTGGCTTGATGTGCTGGATCGCAGCCTGAAGCAATTAGTTGGCGGCGTCACGGATGACCTGGCCGATGCGTTACGGCTGGGCGTCATACGCACCTACCACGGTTGCCGCACCGAGGACGCGGGCAGCTACTTTCGCGATGGCCTCCTCGTGCATCGAAACGAGGCGCTAAAGGTCCGTGCGCGCGCCATTGTCGATGCGCATCCCGAGCTTGAATACATGAAGGATACGCTCGAACAGCGCATGGCGGAGAAGGATACCGCGCACGACGAAGGGCGCGCCTATGTGGTTGTCAGCGACGAAAGCCTGCTGAAGTTTGGCGGCCATTACATGATCCAGGGCAGTGAATGGATCATGTCGCTATTTGATGGGTACGGGCAGCGCTTCCTGCGTGCGGCCGGCGCCCCTACCCTAATCGAGATTGATCTGCCGTTTTCGCGCACGCTTGACGGAGACCGGCGTGCCTTTGCCAAGGGCATGTTGATGGAGTGGACGCGCCTCACCTGTAACGGCGAGGAATGGATCGCTCCGATCGACATTTCTTTCCTGCTGTTCGAGGACTTACCGGCCAGCTGCATCGTGGGGCACACGCACCCTGCGACCGTGCGTGATCCGCATAACCTCGAACGCGTCTATCGATCACCCCTGACAACGTGCAGGCACTGCGCACCACAGGGAACGGGAACAGGCGCATGACCGAGCCAGTCCCGGAGCCGCCTCTGGCCCAAGCGCCCTTGCAAGCGACGGCGAAGATACTCTACCTCGATCAGAACAAATGGATCGAGCTGGCGCAGGGCCAGAAATCACCCACGGATTACCCCGCGCAGCACAAGGTCCTTGGTTTCCTGGTCGAAGAGGCGAATGCGGGGCGGCTGATCGTCCCCCTGACCGCGACAAACCTCTACGAAACGCAGAAGGTCAATATCAAGGAACGCCGCGACCATCTCGCATGGGTCCAGTCGACCTTGAGCCAAGGCATGGTTTTTCGTGGTCGGTACAAGCGCCTCGAAGTGGAAGTCATCGATCATCTACGTTCGGGTCACGGGCTTGAGCCGTTGACACGCGAGCCCCGCTGGTTTCTATCAAACGTCTTCTTCGAATGCACGGCCGAGATTGGCGACACGCGCATCCCGCAGCCATCGCAGCGCGTGCTTGACGTGATCCTCAGCCA
>JBOHIT010000315.1:0-2885 GCA_050726155.1 Bradyrhizobium sp. | reverse complement strand
CCTCCGGACCGCTGGCGACCGCCGAGAAACTCGCCGAACAGGGTTTTGGGCCGCGGCTCCGAACGACCGCCGATGACGTGCTCGCGCGGCTGAATGCCAAACGCACGCCGACCAACTGAACTTTCTGAATCAAGCCTTCTGAAACCAAGCCTTCGATTAACACCCAACCTCAAACGTCCACACACAGGAGATGATCATGAACCAGAATGTCCAACCCCACAGCAACGCCTGGGTCACCTTCACCTACGTTTCGTTCTCTGCTTCCGCCTTCATGGTCGCCATCGGCGTGTTCTATCTGCCGATCGACCTCTGGATGAAGGGCTATCTCACGATGGGTATCGTCATGATGCTCCAGTCCTGCGTCACCCTGACCAAGACGATCCGCGACATGCACGAGAGCGGCAAGATGGTGAACCGCATCGAAGACGCCAAGGCCGAGCGTTTGCTGATGGAAGTTTCCAAGGCCGCGTAACCTGTGACGCGGTGCTGGCGAAGGTGGACGGCGGGTGCTCCGGCATCCGCCGGTCGCTTCTCCCGGCGCACACCGCTCCCAAGGCAGCACTACCTCGCAAGACAACTGGAAGGGAATGTCGATGCCCCTCGCGTATCTTCCTGAAATTGATCCCGGCCGCAGGCTGCCGATCTCGCCCGGCTTGCGAAGAGCACTCGTGTTCGCATGGCTAGGTCCGGTATTCGGGATTGTTACTGCATGGTATGGCATGCCGATCGTGTTTTTCTTCAGCCTGATTGTATGCGCGATCGCCGGACCCGTTGATGGGGTTCTGGCCGATGGCGTGCCTATTTGGTTGCGGGCGCCTTTGATCGCCCTTGTCGGCGCGGCCGTCGCTGTCGGACTAGGTCTCTATTTGTGGATCGCACTGGGGAGCAGAATGGCGCCGCCGTCGCTCGACGCGCAGATTTCGATCGCAGTCCTCGGCGCGGTCTGCACCGGCGCATGCTCACTGCTCTCGCACGATTATGGCCGTAGCCACCTGTAATGAAGGGATGATGTTGATGAACCGCGCGCTGGTGTTCCTGCTGTTGGGTCCGGCATCGGTCGTCCTCACGACCTGGGTCGTGACTGGAATGCCCACGGGCGCCTTTGTCATCGATATCGCGGTGATGTTGTTTCTGATCACCTTGCCGGTATCGGGGATCATCGGGCTCGTGGATGGACAACTGGCGAAGGTGTTCCCGATTCTGCTGAGGGCACCGCTGATGACGATGATCGGCGCGACAACGGCCTTCGTCCTGCCGGCCGCTTTGCTGGGACCGCTGCCGCAGGACATGTCGACGCCGGTCGCCCTCATCGGCGCATTCTGCACCGGCATGTCTTCGTTGTTCGCGCACGACTATCGCCACGCGAAGGCTTGAGATCCCTGCTGGACGGTGAATCCAGCAGCATCCGGGCAGGCAAGGCAAGCTTGAAAGGAATGTCGGTGGAGCCTCCCGAAAAAGATGACGACCGCGAGTTTCGGGCGTCGCGTCGAAGAACGCTCGTGTTCGCGTTCCTGGGTCCTGTCCTCGGAGTTCTTTTGGCCTATTACCTTGTAGGCCAGGGATATCGCGACGGCTACGTCGCGCCGATCGTGTTTTTCTTCAGTCTGATTCTATGCGCAATCACCGGACCCGTTGATGGCGCTTTGGCTCGGGTTGTGCCCGTTTGGTTGAGGGTGCCCGTGACCACCATTGCCGGGGCGGCCGTTGCCGCCGAAGTTGCCGTCGGATTTCAGCTCTACGTGTCGAACCATCTGGGGAAACCGATGGTGTTGCCGCCGCTGCACCAGTTGATTTCGATCGCAGGATTCGGCGCACTCGTCACCGGTGTCTGCTCGTTGCTCTCGCACGATTATCGCCGCCGGAAGACCCGGCCCGGCGATGTCAGTTCCCTGTCATGAATCATTTGACCTGGCTGTTCAATGTATCGTTTACCCTGCTGCAACCTGAGGATGCTTCGCTCATAGTGCCTTAACTGGCGCGGGCGCAAAAATCCCCCGCGGAACGTTCAGCAAGGGATTCGCGATCACGTCACCGGTCTGAGACCGAATTTGCATACAGCATCAATTAGCAGGGATGACGCCATGAACCAGAATGTCCAACACAGCAGCGCGTGGGTCACTTTTACCTACGTCTCGTTCGGAGCCTCGGCCTTCATGGTCGCCCTCGGCGTTTACTTCATGCCCGTCGACCTCTGGATCAAGGGCTATCTCGCGATGGGCATCCTGATGCTCGTGCAGTGCTGCGTCACTTTGACCAAGACCGTGCGCGACATGCACGAAAGCAACCGGATGGTGAACCGCATCGAGGACGCCAAGGCCGAACGGCTGCTGATGGAAGTTTCCAAAACCCCGTAACAAGACCTCATACCTGTGCGCCGTGGCTGGCGAAGATGGATGGCGGGTGCTTCGGCATCCGCCGTTTGTCCGTCTTGCGGGCTTGTTGCTTGCAGGGTGTTTCTCGCAGGATGTTTGACGCCGCCAACACATCGTTTACCCTCCGGCCACCGCAATGTGCCGCACTCATGGCTCCTTAACGGGCCGGGCGCACACATCCGGATCGAGTGCGGGCAGGTGGCATGACGTCTTTCGGAAGCGGCAATTCGGCGATCCGTCACGGCCTCGGGCAGATCGGCGCCGCGGCGGTGCGCCTGCGCAACTATGGCGCGTTCTGGCTGAAGGCGTTCTCGCAGGAAACCATCGATCTCACGCTGCGTACGCATGCCGGTCTGTTGACGCGGATCGTCGAAAGCCCGGGCCTGTCGCTGTCGCAGCAGGATCTCGACCAACTGGTAGCGGATCTGCGCACCATCGCCGGCAAGACCCTGCCGGCCGGCAGCCTCACCTACGGCATCTTCTCCGGCGAGCGCGAACGGTTGTCGCGCGCCA
>JBOHIT010000314.1:0-19346 GCA_050726155.1 Bradyrhizobium sp. | reverse complement strand
GGTCATAGGTCTGCATGATGCGGTCGATGGCGGCTTCCATGAGATGCTCCGGTGGGGATCAGGCGATGAAGGTCTCGGCTTCGAATTTGCCGATCGCCTTGTTGGCAAGGCGGATCTTGTTGAATTCGCCGCGCTGAAACAACTGCACGATGATTTCGAGCAGCCGCTCGTCGGTGGCGAACGTATCGGGGATAGCGCCGGTCCGGCGCAGATAGTTCGAGGCAATGGTGTAGGCTTCGCCCACCACCTCGACATTTATCACCCGCAATCCGCGCTCGACGAGCATGTTCTTCGGTCCCCGTGTCAGGACCAACAATGCGCAACCCCGCATTAAGTTCCATTCGGGAAACCCGCTTTTGCCCGCGCCGCCCGACGAGCGGAAGCGACGCCGTCCTTCGGACGGCTATGCCCGGCCATGACGGAATGGGATGCCCCAAAAAACAAAACGCACCGGACCCGGTAAACCGGGACCGATGCGCCTTGAGCAGGGCTTACTGCCTTGCCAGTTCATGATCCGCCAAGGGCTGCCGGTCTTCTGAGATGGCCGGCTTGGCCGCGGATTCGATTCTGTTTTGACGCGTTTTCTTCACGCGAACCGGAAGTCCACTTCGCTCGAAAACGCTATGTAATTCTCAGAGCCGATACAGGATCTGGTCGGTCCAGAAGCGCTCGAGCCGATGCAGCGACTTGTTCAGGGTCGCGAATTCCTCGTTCGAGATGCCGCCGACCTGCTCCACGGTCTTGACGTGCTTCTGATAGAGCGCGTCGACGATCTTGCGGATTTCCTGGCCCTGCGGGGTGAGGCGGATGCGGACCGAGCGACGATCAACGCGCGAACGCTGATGATCGAGGAAGCCGAGCTCGACGAGCTTCTTCAGATTGTAGGAGACGTTGGAGCCGAGGTAGTAACCGCGCGTACGCAGCTCGCCCGCGGTCAGTTCCTTGTCGCCGATGTTGTAGAGCAGCAGTGCCTGAACCGAATTGATGTCGGCGCGACCGCGGCGATCGAATTCGTCCTTGATGACATCGAGCAGCCGGCGATGCAGACGCTCGACCAAAGTCAATGCTTCAAGATAGAGCGGCTGCACCGGAGCTTGACCGGCAGAGCGTTCAGCGGTTTCCACCGCCGTTGCAACGGCTTTCATCATGACATTCCCCTGTTGTCGTTTTTATCGACTTATTCGACGAAACTTGTGTCCCGCCTGATAGCTTCAACTTAAGGGGGGCGTTTGAAGATCAGCTTAAATAAGACAATAAAGAGATCATGAATTTAAGACAGTGAATCGCGGATTAAGCCCATGGATAAAGGGCTTTTCGCAAGGTTTCGTTGACGGTGGCAGGCGTCTGTTCACGCTTCGTCTGACGGGGTTGTCGCATTCCAAAACAGGTTCGTTTGAAATCGAAACGCCTGCGTAACGGGTGTGACGGAACCCTTTACGGTGACTGAAAAGTTACCGGCAAAATAATTGAAAATTGTACGGGATGGCCGGCGAATTCCTGCACGCCGACGCGCTAGAACAATTAACGGGTCGGGCTCGCATAGAATCCAACATGAGCGCGTGATTCCAAACGTCGTCATGCCCGGCCTTGTGCGGGCATCCACGTCTTAGCGTCATTCCATTCAAGCAAGAAAGTCGTGGATGGCCGGGCATAGGCGAGCGACGCCGTCCTTCGAACGGCTAAGCCCGGCCATGACGAAAGTTGCCGCTATGGCGGGCGTTCGCGCGCGGCCATCCAGGCGAGCGCCAGATAGGCTGCGAGCATCACGGCTTCGACGCCGACCACCGTCAGGCTGCCGCCGTAGATTCCCGGAAACATCAATTCGATTACCGCCATCGACACCACGGTGGTGAGCCACACCACCGCGCCCCATGGCGTCGCAAGCCAGAGGCCGACGGCGGCAACGAGTTCGATCACCGCGAAATAGATGGTGGCGGTCTGCCAGGCCATCGACTGGTTTTCGAACGCCTCTTCCTCGCCGCCGATGAAGCCGGTCACCTGCGCCCAATGGTAAAGGCCCTTGGCGATCGAGACGACCGCCATGATGCGCAGGAACAGCACCAGCCGCCGGGTCCACGCGTTATCATCCGGCTCGATCCGCTCGGACGAGATCGCGGCCACCGACATGGCATTGTCTCTGGCATTGTCCCTGACGGTGTCCCGATTATCCCGCGACGGGTCGCGCGCGGAGGTGTCAGACATGAGAATCGGTGCTCACAGGCGAAAACGGGGACTTAACACGGGAGTCTTGGCCCGCCCCGGCGTTAAAATCAATTGCCGCTGATGCAAATCAAGCCTGCGGTGACGCGGCGGCTCGGGGATGCTAGAATTAGTCCAGGTCCAAATCAGGCCAAATCAGCTTTCCGCCGGGGAGTATCATCATATGGCGATCAAATTCGGGCGTCCGATCGAACTGCGCGACGCGCCGCGACAGCAGACCGCCCTCACCTCGGCCCCGCTCGACCTGATCATCCGCCCCCGGCGCAACCGCAAGGCCGAATGGGCGCGGCGGATGGTGCGCGAAAACGTGCTGACGACGGACGATCTGATCTGGCCGCTGTTTGTCGTGGGCGGCCACAATACGCGCACCGCGGTTGCCTCGATGCCCGGCGTCGACCGCATCACCGTCGACCAGGCGGTGCGTGACGCCGAGCGCGCAGTGAAGCTGAACATCCCCTGCATCGCGCTGTTTCCTTACACGGACCCGTCGCTGCGCGACGAAGTGGGCTCCGAGGCGCTGAACCCCGACAATCTGGTCTGCCAATCGGTGCGCGCCATCAAGAAGGAATTTCCGGGCCTCGGCGTGCTCTGCGACGTGGCACTGGATCCGTTCACCAGCCACGGCCATGACGGGCTGATCGAGGAAGGCAGGATTCTCAACGACGAGACGGTGGCGGTGCTGGTGCGACAGGCGCTGGTGCAGGCCGAAGCCGGCTGCGACGTGATCGCGCCGTCCGACATGATGGACGGCCGCGTCGGCGCCATCCGCGAGGCGCTGGACGATGCCGGCTTTACCGACGTACAGATCATGTCCTATGCGGCGAAATACGCGTCCGCCTTCTACGGCCCGTTCCGCGACGCCATCGGTTCGGCAAAAACGCTGACCGGCGACAAGCGCACCTATCAGATGGACAGCGCCAATTCCGATGAAGCGCTGCGCGAGGTCGAACTCGACATCGCCGAAGGCGCCGACATGGTGATGGTCAAACCGGGGATGCCCTATCTCGACATCGTCCGTCGGGTAAAGGACACCTTTGCGATGCCGACCTTCGTCTACCAGGTGTCGGGCGAGTACGCGATGATCGCCGCCGCCGCCGGCAATGGCTGGATCGACGGCGAACGCGCGATGATGGAAAGCCTGCTCGCCTTCAAGCGCGCCGGCGCCGACGGGATCCTGACATACTTTGCGCCGAAGGCGGCGGAGAAGATCAAGGCAGAGAGCTGACTGCATTCGGGTGGGAAAAGGGCGCTTTCGCGCCATGTCTACCCTCTCAACGTCATTGCAAGCGCAGCGAGGAAGTCCATGCTGCGGCGCGCGCGGATGGATGGATTGCTTCGCTGCGCTCGCAGTGACGCGGTTAGAGCGGCGGCCAGTCTCCAGCCGCGGAATTGCCTGAATATTGCCGTTTCGTAACCGTCGCGGCTCTTGTGCGCGCGGGCGTGGTTCCCATGTCTCGACGTGCGGGAATATGCACGGTCTGGAGGACTGATTCATGTCGTACAACAGTTCCGGTAATGCCGGTGGCGGCGCTTCGAATACCGGCGGCCCGTCAAATGCTGGCGGCGCTTCAAATGCTGGCGGCGCCTGGCGCAACGATGGCGGCGTGCAGCCGCATGCGTTCGATCCGGATTTCCAGCCGGAACTGTTTCGCGGCGTGCTGACGCGGCGGACTTTCGCGTTCCTGATCGACCTCGTCATTTTGTCGGTCCCGGTCATCCTCGGCTACATCTTCATCGCCGTGTTCGGCCTGATCACGCTCGGGCTGGGCTGGGCGCTGTTCTGGCTGGCCTGGCCGGCCTCGATCGTGTGGGCCATCGTCTATTACGGCTCTTCGATCGGCGGGCCGCATTCGGCGACCGTGGGCATGCGCGTGATGGATCTGGAACTGCGCACCTGGTACGGCGCACCCGGGTATTTCGTGCTCGGTGCGACGCACGCCGTGCTGTTCTGGGTCTCGATTTCGTTCCTGACGCCGCTGGTGCTGCTGGTCGGCCTGTTCAACGGCCGCCGCCGGCTGCTGCACGACATCATCCTGGGAACCGTCATCATCAACAGCTCGGTTCGTACCCAGGTTGTACCGCAGCCGCGTGCTTATTAAGGGATGCAACGCGCCAAAGCGATTGACCGTCGGCCTCGGCGGCGCGATGCTCAGATTGCTCGGCCCCGATCAGGATCGGGGTCGAACTTCCCGCCACCGGTACCATTTCTTCACCGGGAACAGTTATCGTTCGCCGTTTCGGAGGCCTGACGACCCGAAGTGACCCAGCATTCGCGTGATACCCCGCAGTTTTACCTGACGGCGCCCTCGCCCTGCCCCTATCTCCCGGGCCGGCACGAGCGCAAGGTGTTCACGCATCTGGTCGGCGACAAGGCCGGCGACCTCAACGACCTCCTCACCCATGGCGGCTTCCGCCGCAGCCAGTCGATCGCCTACCGGCCGGCCTGCGACCAGTGCCGGGCCTGCGTCTCCGTCCGCGTCGTCGCCAACGAGTTCCGGCCCTCGCGCAATTTCCGCAAGATCCTGGCGCGCAACGCCGATATCATCGGCGAGCAGCGCAGCGCGGTGCCCACGTCCGAGCAGTATTCGGTGTTCCGCGCCTATCTCGACCGCCGCCACCGCCATGGCGGCATGGCCGACATGACGGTACTGGATTACGCGATGATGGTGGAAGACAGCCATGTCGAGACCCGCATCATCGAATACCGCAAGCGCAACGTCGATTCCGGCATCAGCGGCCGCGGCGAAGACCTGATCGCGGTGGCGCTGACCGACGTGCTCAGCGACGGGCTGTCGATGGTCTATTCGTTCTTCGAGCCGTCGGAGCAGGCCCGTTCGCTCGGTACCTTCATGATCCTCGACCACATCACGCGCGCAAGGCGGCTCGGTCTGCCTTACGTCTATCTCGGCTACTGGATCGAAGGCTCCAAGAAGATGGACTACAAGGGCCGCTTCCTGCCGCAGCAGCGGCTGGCGCCCTCCGGCTGGTTGCGCATCGACGCATCAGGCGAAGTGCCGTCCGAGCCGCAGGATTAGCGGGTAGTGGGTTTAGGTTGAGGCGGCCGACACGCACTTTTGCCCCGTCATCCTGAGGTGCGAGCCCCTTCGGCGAGCCTCGAAGGATGACTGGCTCGGTGCCTGCGGCCATCCTTCGAGGCTCGCCCAGCGGTGCAAGTGCACCGCAAGGCTCGCACCTCAGGATGACGTTCGCGAAGTCCTATCGCGCCTTTTTCTTCTTTGCCCCGTTCAAATCTGCCGCGGCGCGTATCAGCGTCTTGAAGGCATCCGCATTGATTTCGACGCCCTCATGGATATCGATGGCGCGCCGCGTGTTGCCTTCAAGGCTGGAGTTGAACAGCTTTGACGGATCCTTCAGCGACGCGCCCTTGGCGAAGGTCAGTTTCACGGCCGCCTTATAGGTCTCGCCGGTGCAGATGATCCCGTCGTGCGACCAGACCGGAACGCCGCGCCATTTCCACTCCTCGACCACGTCGGGGACCGCCTGCTTGATCAGCTTGCGGACATTGGCCAGCGTCTTGCCCCGCCAATCGCCGAGTTCCTTGATCCGGGCGTCGATCAGCCGGGAGGGAGATTCACTCTTCGTGGTTTCCTTGGTCGTCGTGCTCTTCTTCGTCGTTGCACTCTTCATCGTGTTCGCACCTCTTCCGGCAGATTTCCAATTTGCGAAGATATCATCATCAATCGTCCGCGCTATCGCCGCGCGATGCGGCACGTCCGAACGGCCCGGTCAGCTTTTAGGTGCGAGAAAACCCGGCAACGCAGCCGCCTGCTTCACCCATTTCGCGATCTGCGCCTCGTCGAGTTCGTCGCCCTGGTGGATGTCGAGATAGCGCGTGTCCTTGTCCTTGCTCGGGCCCGGCGGCAGCGGTCGCAGTGACGCGCCGCGGAAGAAGGCAATTTTGACGTAGCGCGTGAAGGTATGGAGCCCGAGGAACCAACCCTGGCCCTCGATGCCGTAGAATGGCGAGTTCCACTTCACGGCCTTGCGTACATTGGGCACGTTCCGCACGATCAGCGTATCGAGGCGCTTGCCGAGGTCGCTCTTCCAGCCCGGCATGGCGGCGATATACGCCTGCACCGGCGCATCGCCGTCCGCCATCGCGATTTGCGGATTGCCGCCCGATAGCAATTTCGGCTTCGCGGCGACCCGCTTGGCGGCCGCTTTCTTTACGACCTTCGCTGGCTTCCGCGATTTCCTGCCTGCCTTCATGTGCGCGCTCAGTTCACTACCCGCTGCGCCACTTGGTGGCATAGGGCAGCATGAACAAGAACAGACCGGTGAACAGCAGCAGGAAAAGCGGCGGCAGGGCCAGGAAGCCGATCCAGTCGGCATGCGTTCCCCGCGCCACGGCGATGAAGTTGATGACGACGGCCACCGTAAAGACAATGGACAGCCAGCGGTGGATCTGCCGAAGCCACATATTCCCGTTCATTGGTATCTCCTCTTTTTTACATATCTTGAAATTTCTTGGCTTGGCCGGGAGCCTTCACTCGCCTTTCGCGAGGGTCTGCTCCAGATTCGCAAAGAACTGCTGCCAGCCGTGCTTGGCGCCGCCATAGGCCTGCGGTTGATCCGGCCGGAAGCCCGACTGCTCCATCCGCAAATGCGTGCCCGTCGGCGTCGGAGTGAGAGTCCACGCGACGACGCTGGTCAGGTTGTAGGCCGCTTCCGCGTGCTTGAAATTCCAGGTGTAGGTCAGCTTCTTGTGCGTCTCGACGGCGAGCACCTCGCAATCCAGAACACCGCCCCAATCGCCGCGCAGGTTGAAGTTGTGACCCACGACAGGCTTGAAGTCGTTCTTCATCAGCCACTCCTCGATCAAATGCGGTTGCGTCAGCGCGCGCCAGAGTCTTTCCGGCGGATGCGGAAACTCACGTTCGATAATAACGGTGCGCGTTTCGGTCACGGTATTCATTGGTCCATCCTCTTGAGAAGGTCTTCGAGATCGTCGAACCGGTTTTGCCAAAAACCGGCCATCTGGCTGGTCCAGTCGATCAGCGGCGAAAGCGCGCCGAGCTGCGCGCTGTAATGGGTCTGTCGTCCTGCGTGCCGGTCGCGCACCAGGCCGGCCTGCTTCAGGACGCCGAGATGCTTCGAGACCGCCGGTTGCGAGACCCCTGCCCGCGCCGTCAGCGCCCCGACCGTCTGCTCGCCGTCGCGGCACAGCCGCTCGAAGATCGCCCGGCGGGTCGGGTCGGCAAGGGTTCGAAAGAGCATGTCTTGAGCGGCTGACATCTGGATCAATAACTCGCTGGTTATTGATTGACGTATAACCGAGGAGCTATGAGTTAGTCAAGCCGTGCAAGCTGCAAAATTGTGTTGGCCGATCCAGCAAGCGGCCGCCGCGGTCACGGTGGATTGGCGGCCGAATATTCAACTCGCAGGTTTGCGTCGTGATAAGGGTCGAAGGATATTTCACACGCCAATTTTCGCGGAGCCATTAGCCCTCATGGACGAGCCCGGCCCTCCCGCCGCAACGATGCCTCCGCAGGTATCGTACGACTGGCTGCAGCGCCGGATCGTCATCGCAGCGGTCGCATTCGCACTGGCGCTTCTCGCCGTGGAGGCATTTCAGGCCTGGAGTGGGTATCGCGCGGTCCGCAGCGAGGCCGAACGACGGGCGAGCAACCTCGTCTACCTCCTGAGCGCCCACATGCAGGAGGCCGCGGCGGCGCTCGATGCCTCGCTGGCGCAGGTCGCAGCCGCCAGTGCGCGGCTGGGCGGTCCGTCCGGCAACGCAGGCGACTGGAACGCGGTGCTGACGGGCGCGATCGCCGGCTTGCCAAATACGGGATCGCTCACCGTCATCGACAGCGAGGGCGTCATCCGGCATTCGACGGTCGCGAATCTGTTGGGTCAGTCGCGGCGAGACCTCTATTTATTCCAGACGCTCCACCAGCAAGCGAATCCCGGCATGGTGGCGGACCGGCCGTTCAAGAGCCTCGTGACCGGCGACATGCTGATTCCACTCGGGCGCCGGCTCGCAGGCCCTGCCGACACGTTTCAGGGCGTCGCGGTGGCCACCTGGCGCTTGCCCCAACTGCGGGCCTTCTACCATTCGATCGATGTTGGTCCCGGTGGGCTGATCCGTATCCTGCATCCCGACGGGCAGGTTCTGTTTCGTGAACCGTCGTCGCAGGACCCGATCGGCGAGCCGGCGCTGCAAGACCCGGTCTACCTGGCCCACCGGGCCGGAAAGACCGAAGCGCTGCTGGACGAAGAGTCCGGCCCCGATGGACGTCCCCTCATTACGGCCTTCCACACGCTGCCCTCGCCCGGAGTCCTGCTTGCGGTGTCGCTCGATCGCAGGGCGGCGTTCGCAGAATGGCGCAACAACCTCGCGGTCGACGGCGCGCTGCTCGGCGCGGAATTCCTGGTCCTCGCGATCGCGACCGCGACCATCCTCCAGCTATTGCGGGCGCGCCACGCTGCGACATTGCGGCTGGCAAGCCGGGAGCGGCAACTGCTGCTGGCGCAGTCGATCGCCCATATGGGAGCTGTCAGCTTCGACGTGGCGCGCCGGACGGTTCGGCCGTCGCCGCAGATCGCCACCATTTTCGGCTGGCCGGAGCCGGTCGACCAAATTTCACTCGAAGGATTCCTGGCCGCTGTGCCCGAAGCGGATCGCCGTCCACTCGAACAAACGCTCGAGCGCTGTGCCGCCAACGGCGGGCCGTATCGCCATGAGTTTCGCATCACTCGCCCGGATGGCGGCACACGCATCATCTGGTCCGAGGGATTCCAGGACGATGGCACTCCGACGGCCGCAGCCGGCGTCGTCGCCATTTGCCAGGATGTGACCGATCGCCGGATGGCGGAGCGCCAACTGGCGCAATCCCAGAAGATGGAAGGCGTCGGCCAATTGACGGGCGGCGTCGCCCACGACTTCAACAACCTTCTGACCGTCATCATCGGCAATCTGGACATGCTGGCCGAATGGCCCGGCGCAGACGCACGCGCCCGCGAGACCGCCGAGATCGCGTTGCACGCCGCCGATCGCGGTGCCGGTCTGGTGCGCAGCCTGCTGGCTTTCTCGCGAAAGCAACCGTTGCAGCCGCGCGTGGTCAATCTGAACGAGATCGTGCTGGAAACCGATCATCTGCTGCGGCGAACCCTCGGCGAACAGATAGAGCTGGAAACCAGCCCGGAACGCGACATCTGGCTGACCATGGTCGATCCCGCGCAATTGCAGGCCGCCCTGATCAATCTCGCGGTGAACGCGCGCGACTCGATGCGGCAAGGCGGCAAGTTGACGGTCGAGACCGGCAACGTCGTGCTGGATGAGGACTACGCGCTGCTGAATGCGGACGCCAAGCCCGGCTCCTATGTCCTGCTCGCGGTCAGCGATACCGGCACCGGCATTCCCGCCGCCATACTGGACCGCGTGTTCGAGCCGTTTTTCACGACCAAGGAAACGGGCAAAGGAACCGGCCTTGGGCTGAGCATGGTCTACGGCTTCATCAAGCAGTCGAACGGTCACATCAAGATCTACAGCGAAGTCGGGCATGGCACGACGGTGAAGCTCTATCTGCCGCGAAGCGAGGTCATGGCTGCCGCGGAAGCGCCTGCTACGGCACTTGCTCCGGACTCACCAGCTAACGAGACCGTGCTTGTCGTCGAAGACGACGCGATGGTGCGCGATTTTGTCGTGCAGCAATTGCGGAAGCTCGGTTACCGGACGCTGCTGGCCGAGAATGGCAAGGAAGCCCTGGCTGTTCTCGATGGTGACGCCGAGATCGACCTGTTGCTGACCGACGTGATCCTTTCGGGAACGCTGACGGGCAAGCAGGTCGCCGACGCCGCCGCGCAACGGCGACCCGGCCTCAAGGTGCTGTTCATGTCCGGCTACACCGAGAATGCGATCGTGCATCACGGCAGGCTCGACCCCGGCGTCATGCTGCTGTCAAAGCCGTTCCGCGCCACCGAGCTCGCGCGGATGGTTCGCCGCGCGATCGCCGGCAACCAGACCAGCGACGCCTGATACGGCGGCGATTGCCCCGTTGATATCAGCAATCCGGCGTATTGCAGACTCAAACCGGACATCGCCTCAGGTCCGAAAAGTGCCAACAGCAGACTATCTAGGCTGCGTGGCTAGCCAAAACCGTGGCGAATTGGGTATCAGCGTGGCGGACCAAATCTAGGCACATCCGTCCGATCGCTTAGTGCCTCTTCGCCTTCATGCGGCCGGAGCTCCGCGAAGTTCAGTGCGGCGTCAATGTCGTTCTCCCAGACTTCGCGGGGAAGATCATAGACTAGTTCGACGCCATACCCGTTGGGATCGTGAACATAAAGGCTATGCGTCATTCCGTGATCGATGCGTCGGTCGAATTTCACGCCCTGGGCCTGAAGATAGGCTAGTCGGCTTAGCCAAGCCTCACGGCTCGGAAACGTGATCGCGATGTGGTTGATCGCTATCGGCATATCCCACATTTTCCACTCGGTTGGCGGCGGTGGAAGGTTGGGATTCTCGACCAGCGCAAGGTCATGATGATGGACACCCGCGGTCCCGGTGCCGCTGTAGAAACGCATTCTCGGGCTTGGCTGGCCGCCAGGTCGCTGTCGGAATTCGCCCACCAGCCGTAGCCCGACGGCCTCAGTCCAGAATTGATGGCTCTCATCCATGTTACGGACGTTGAGCACGATGTGATTCACACCGACTGGCACGGCCGGTTCGTGGCTTGTTGCCTCTGTCGATCCCATCGCAGCCTCCTTGTCTTGATGCGGGCCCCACAGCCGTTTGTACCGTGCGTGCAACTTTGTGATATGCTCCGCTGTCTGGATTTCTTGCTCGATCGTCCGAAACGACGAGGCGCGGCACGATGGATGTTCTTTCGGATGTGCTGAAGACGGTGCGCCTAACCGGTGCCATCTTTTTCGAACGGCATCTCCACGCGCCTTGGGTGGGTGAGTCGCCACCCTCGGCTGAAATCTCCTCCATGGTCATGCCGGACGCGGAGCATGTGATTAGTTTCCATGCCATCCTGTCGGGCTCCTGTTGGGCCGGATTGGCAGGTAGCTCTGCCTCGAGTAGGCGGTTCAGTGCAGGCGACATAGTCCTCTACCCGATGGGAGACGCCAACGTCCTCAGCTCCGCCCCGGGTATGCGGGGTCTTCCTGATCTCCAAGAATACGCTCGGCCCAAAGACCGGCCTTTGCCGATCGTGACCCATCTCGATAACAACAGCGCCGACTACTGCCACCTTGTTTGTGGCTATTTCGGCTGTGATGCACGACCATTTAATCCGCTGCTGGAGGCGCTGCCTCCTATGCTTCTCAGCCAAATGCCTGCAACGGCGCAGAGTTGGCTATCTAATATGCTTCGCCTTGCCGCCGAAGAGGCAGGACGCGGAGGTGCTGGGAGCGAGAGCTTGCTAGCGCGACTTGCCGAGCTGATGTTCGTCGAAGTGTTGCGCCAGTACATTTCTAGCCTTCCGGACAATTCAAAAGGCTGGCTATCTGGACTGAAACACCGACACGTTGGATACGCGCTAAGGCTCATCCACGGGCGGCCGGAAAAGCCCTGGACGCTCGCTCAACTTGCTCGCGAAGTGGGCCTCTCGCGATCTGTCCTTGCCGATCGTTTCGCGCATTACGTTGGTGTTTCTCCAATGCACTACCTAGCTCGGTGGCGCATGCAGCTTGCGATCCGGCGCCTGACTACCCCGGGGGTTAGTGTCGCACAGGTTGGCGCGGAGGTCGGCTACGAATCTGAGGCTGCATTCAACCGTGCCTTCAAAAAATATGTTGGCGTTCCGCCCGGTTCATGGCGAAGAGGTAAATCGTCACCAGCTCTGGAATGACTTTGTGCTGTTCGACCATGTCCGAGTTGGGTCATTTGCGCCATTTCTGACATATCTGCAGCATGTCCGTTATCCGGCCTAGCTCAGACCTGCAATTCGGCGTTGCGAGCACCGAGATAATGTGACGAACTTGCGTTCCAGATGACTGGGTCGTCCGGTCATAAGCGAGGCGAAGCGACGCCGTTCTTCGAACGGCTATGCCGGGCGATGACAGTTGTGGCTGGATCAGCCGCCGAGCAGCGTGTCGTACAGCAGCTTGACGTTCAGCGTCACGATGATGGCGGCGACGATCCACGCGATCGTGGCGACCGAACGCGAAATCGCAAAGTCCCCCATCTTGCGCCGGTCGGAAACGAACCGCACCAGCGGGATGACCGCGAACGGCAATTGCATCGACAGAATGACCTGGCTGAACACGAGCAATTGCGATGTGCCGCGCTCGCCATAGATCGCGGTGACGATCACGACCGGCACGATGGCGATGCCGCGGGTGATCAGGCGCCGCGCCCAGCTCGGCAGGCGCAGATGCAAAAAGCCTTCCATCACGATCTGGCCGGCCAAGGTTGCCGTCACCGTCGAGTTGAGGCCGGATGCCAATAGTGCGACCGCAAACAGCGTCGAGGCAATCCCGAGACCCAATAGCGGCGACAGCAACTCATACGCCTGCCCGATCTCGGCGACGTCGGTGCGGCCGCTGGCATGGAACGTCGAGGCGGCCACGATCAGGATCGCGGCGTTGATGAACAGCGCCAGCATCAGCGCGATGGTGGAGTCCGTCGTCGCCCATTTGATCGCGTCGCGGCGGCCTTTGTCGGACCGTTCATAGGCGCGGGTCTGCACGATCGAGGAGTGCAGATAGAGGTTATGCGGCATCACGGTAGCGCCGATGATGCCGATGGCGATGTAAAGCATTTCGGGATTGGTGACGATCTCGGTCGACGGCATGAAGCCGCGCAGCATCGCCGCAACCGGCGGCGCGGCGGCGAAAATCTGGACGCCAAAACAGATCGCGATGACGATCAGGAGCGAAATCACAAAAGCTTCGAGGAAGCGAAAACCCTTGTTCATCAGGAGCAGCAGCAGGAAGGCATCGAGTGCCGTGATCAGCGCGCCGCCGATCAGGGGAATACCGAACAGCAGTTTCAACGCAATCGCGGTGCCGATCACTTCGGCCAGATCGCAGGCGATGATCGCGGCTTCGCAGATCAGCCACAGCGCAAAATTGACGGGACGCGAATAGGTGGCGCGGCAGGCCTGCGCGAGATCGCGATCGGTGACGATACCGAGACGGGCGGCAAGCGCCTGCAGCAGGATCGCCATCAAATTCGACAGCAGGATCACCGACAGCAGCGTGTAGCCAAACTTCGAACCGCCGGCGAGATCGGTCGCCCAGTTGCCGGGATCCATGTAGCCGACCGAGACCAGATAGCCCGGTCCGAGAAACGCCAGCAGCCGGCGCAACCAATGGCCGCCGAAGGACGGCACGGCGATAGTGGCGTTGACCTCGGGAAGGCTGCGCTGCGCGTTCGCGGCGGCGTCAGCGCGCCAGCCGGCGGCAGTGTCTTGCAAGGTCACGGGCAGTATCTCCGGCCCCAAACGGGGTGTTCGTGCATCCATTTCAACACGATGACCGATCCCGATCCTTATTGCAACTCATTTGCAACTGCATCTAGCAATCACGAAAATGATACCGGGTTCTCATCTTGTAAAGCACAGAGGAAGTGCTTTACGTTAGGGTATGATCAAAATACCGGTCGAGACGCCTACCGCAACCCTGCGCTACGCCCTCACCCCCGATGAAGCGGGTGTCGCGGCGATCGAGGCGACGTTTGCCGCCTACGACCGGATGATGGCGATCCTTTCAGAAGTCGCTCCCGTCGGCGCCAACCTCGTCTCGCTCCATGCCCAGGCCTACGAGACCATCCGCCGGGAAACCGATCTACCGGCGCGCCTGGTGACGCTCGGGCTGCGCGACCGTGCCGGCTACGTCAGTGGAATCATGCCGCGGCGGATTCCGCTCGACGACAAATTGTTCGCGATCAAGGGACCGACTTCACTGACCATTAGCACTGTGAGGGGACGCGTCTTGGTGCCGTTCGAAGTGCCGGGCTATGTTGCCGGCTGGGATAGTCCCTTCCCGGCTCACCTGGTCTCGGACGGCCACGCCTACGAAATCCACATCGCCGTCAAATCGAAATCAACCCAACCGGAGGAGAAGACCATGCTTCACGAAGGCATTCTTGCTCGAATGGGGCGGCTGCTCGCCGCCATCGCCAGCCAGACCATCGACAACGCCGAGAACCTGAACAAGGTCGCACTGGTCAAGCAGGCGATCCGCGAAATCGATGCCGGCGCCGACGAAGCGCGCTACGCGCTCGGCAAATCGCGCGCCGAGGAATTCCGTCTCAAGCGGCGGCGCGAGGAACTGGACGCCGAGACCGCCGGCCTGACGGAAAAGATCCGGCTCGCCATTGCGGAAAACCGCGAAGATCTCGCGCGCGCCGGCGTCGCACGGCAAATTGATCTGGAATCCCAGGGCATCGCGCTGGAGCGCGCGATGGACTTCATCGAACTCGAAATCGATGAGCAGACCAAGGCGTTACAGGCAATGCTTGGAGCACGGCGTGAAGCCGAAGTCCGCCTCGCCGATCTCGAAGCGAGCCTTCTCCAGCATGGTCAGCATGAAACCGGCCGCGCCAAGCCGACGACCAATACGGCAAGCGCCGATCTCGCCATGGCCGCGATCGCCCGGGTGACGGGCGTTCCTGCCTCCAGCGTGCTCGGGGCTAAGGAACTCGATGAACTCGACCGCCTGCATCGCGAAAAGGAAATCGCGGCACGGCTTGAAAGGATCAAATCGCAGCAATGAGTGCCATAAGCGACATCCTGCTGGCACCCGATGTACGGCCGTTTGCGATCGCCGCCGCCATCATGGTCACGCTGGGCGTCATCGAACTGGTGACGACCTTGGCCGGCTTCTCGTTCGGCGGGGTCGTCGGTCAGGACGCCTCGGTCGATGCCGACGGCCATCACGGGCTCGATGGCCTGTTCCTCTGGATCAACGCCGGACGCCTGCCGCTCCTGATCCTGATCATCCTGGCGCTCGGCATCTTCTCGATCGAAGGATTTTTGTTGCAGGGCATCGCGCACACACTCGGCACCACCGTCCCGGTTTCGATCGCGGCCCTGGTGGCCGTTGCCGGCAGCATCCCCGTAATCCGGAGCACCAGCCGCGCGCTTGCCCGCATCATCCCGCGCGACGAGACCTATGCGGTGTCCGACGCCGATTTTGTCGGCAAGGTCGCGCTGGTTTCGGTCGGGCCTCTCGACCAGGGATTGCCCGGCAAGGTCCGTCTCAAGGATGTCTTCGGCAACTGGCATACGCTCAACGCACGCGCCAGCACCGATTCAACGCCGCTCGCGGTCGGCGCCAGCGTGTTGCTGGTCGACCGCGACGCCAAGAGCTTCATCGCCATTACCGCTCCCGCCGATCTCATTGCACCACCAAAATCAGACAGGGCATGAAATATGTATGAACTTGCTGTACCCGTCGCCATTGGCGTAGCAGCCGTCTTTGTTCTAGGCCTGCTGTTCGCCAGGCTCTATCGGCGCTCGACGCGCGACGAAGCCTACGTGCGCACCGGCCTCGGTGGCCAGAAGGTCGTGCTCGACGGCGGCTCGATCGTGCTGCCGGTGTTTCATTCGGTTGCCGCGGTCAATCTCAAAACGCTGCGGCTGGAAGTCGCCCGTGGCGGTCCGGATTCGCTGATCACCAAGGACCGCATGCGCGTCGACATCGGCGCCGAGTTCTACCTTCGCGTCAAACCCGATTCATCCTCGATCGCCCTCGCCGCGCAAACGCTCGGCAGCCGCACCAACGACGCCGCCGAATTGCGCGAACTGGTCGAGGCCAAGTTCGTCGACGGCCTGCGCTCGGTCGCGGCCACCATGAACCTGGAGGAATTGCAGGAACAGCGCGCGACCTTCGTCAAGGCGGTGCAGGACGCGGTCGGCGCCGACATCCAGAACAACGGCCTCGAGCTGGAATCGGTGTCGCTGACGCGGCTCGACCAGAGCGACATCAAGCATTTCAATCCGAGCAATTTCTTCGACGCGCACGGCCTCACGACCCTGACCAAGATCACCAAGGAGCGCGAGCAGGAGCGCAACCAGATCGTCCGCACCACCGAGGTCAACATCGCCCAGCAGGACCTGGTCGCCCGCCAGACCACGCTGACGATCGAGACCACCAAGCGCGACGCCGAACGGGCGCAGCAGCGCGACATCGCCAACAAGACCGCCGCGATGCGGGCGCAGACCGCGCAGGTCGAACAGACCGCGCTGCAGAACGAAGCCGAATACCGTATCCAGCAGGAACTGGCGGTCGCCAACAAGCAGACCGAGGCCAATCAGGGCCGCGACACGCGAAAGATCGAGGCCGATCTCGCGGTCAAACGCCGCACCACCGAAATGGAGCGCGATCTGCAGATCGTGGCGCAGGAAGCCGCGATCGTCGTCGCGATCAAGAACAAGGAACAATCCGAAGCGCAGACCGTCGCCGAGACCGCGCGTGCGCTCGCCATCGCGGCCGAGGAAAAGGTCACGACCGCCCGCGCCACCGAAATCGCCGAGCGCGACAAGATCATCAACGTGATCGCGGCGCGCAAGGTGGCGGAAACCAACGCGATGCCGATCACCGTGATGGCGGAAGCCGAAAAGCAGGCCGCCGCCAACAAGGCGGAAGCGATCAACGTACTCGCCCAGGCTGACGCTGCCGCCGCGACCACGCGCGCGACCGGCGTCAAGGCGCTCGGCGAGGCCGAGGCCGAGGTGGCCGCGCTCAAGGCCGAGGCCCGCAACAAGCTCGGCACGGAAATCATCGAATACGATCTCAACCTCGCCCGCATCAACATCATCCCGAGCGCGCTGGCCGAAGCGGTCAAGCCGATCGAGAAGATTTCCGACATCCGGATCTTCGATACCGGCAGCCTGCTTGGCCGCGGCGGTGCTGGCGGCGGTGGCATGGGCGGCGGTGGCGGCGGCAATCTCGGTCTTGGCGACGGGCTTGCGAGCCAGTTGCTGTCGGTCTCGGCGTTCAAGCCGATCATCGACAAGATCCTCACCGAGGCCGGCTTCGCCACCGGACCGGATGCGCTGACCAGCCTCACCAATGCGCTGGCCGCCGCACAATTGGCCAGTCCGGCTGAGCCGCCGGCGGCCTCCGCCGACGCGCCGCCCAACAGCATCTCCGGCACGGGGAAAGCGACGCTCGGACCGAAGTCGTAATCACCATGGCGGTGTGATCCGCCGTTCAATCGCAAAGTCGAAAAGCCCGCCGCAGTTCATGTGGCGGGCTTTTTTGCGCAATCTGTCGAGAAAGAGCCCGGTTCAGCCCCACTCCGGCGCCACTTCCGTATTGCAAATGCTTCGCATTAGTGACAGTTGTTGAGAATAGTTCTTAATTGCAGGTGGGGAGCAATCGCATGCGTGAGCTGAAGCGGACTGCGGGAAAGAAGGACGGAGATCATGATGATTTCCACTTCGGCAATTTTTCCGACCATTTTTCCTTGCCGCACCTGCCTCAGGGATCGCACGGTTCCCATGACTCGCACGGCTCCCCGGGCTCGCATGATGGCCCGTCGTGCCCACCAGACCCGCATCAGGGGAAAATCGAGTACCGCAGCTTCGACGGCTCGCAGAACAACCGGTCCGATTCCACTCTCAACGCCGCCGGCACCGAATTCGCACGGATCGGCACGGCGCATTTCGCCGACGGCATTTCCGTGCCGCTCGGCGGCAACAACCCGCGCACCATCAGCAATCTCGTGGTCGGCGCCGGCGACGCCGACGTGGCGAACCCGGAAGGTGTTTCCGCGTTCATGTACGCCTGGGGCCAATTCATAGATCATGACATGACGCTGACCCGGACCGACGGCGTCCACGACATCAGCGTCGTGGTTCCCGCGGGCGATCCGGTGTTTGCCCCCGGCACTATCATTGCGATGACCCGCGCCGTGATCGATCCCACCACCGGTGCGGGCACATCCAATCCGGCGATGGCGATCAATTCCACGACCGCCTGGCTCGACGCTTCGATGGTCTACGGCTCGAGTGCGGCGACCGCCGCCGGCCTGCGCACCGCCGACGGCCACATGAAAATTTCGGCGGGCAACAATCTGCCGATCGTCAACGGCATGGTCGTCGCGGGTGACGGCCGCGCTGCGGAAAATCCGGCGCTGACCGCGCTGCAGACGCTGTTCGTGCGCGAACACAATTATCAGGTCGACAAACTGCACCACGAACATCCGAACTGGAGCGGCGACCAGCTCTACAATTACGCCCGCGCCATCGTGTCGGCGGAAATCGCCAACATCACCTATTCGGAGTTCCTGCCGAACCTCGTCGGCAAGAACACGCTCACGCCCTATGACGGCTATGATCCCCACGTCGATCCGCATTTGTCGCTGGAATTCGTCGCCGCGGCGTTCCGCTTCGGACATTCGATCGTGTCGGGCGAAACCGAAGGCCTGGCGGAAAACGGCGAAGTCATCGCCGGCTCCGAGGAAGACCTCAAGGACGTGTTCTTCCAGCCGGCGGCGAACTTCATCGACAATGGCGGCACCGACGGACAATTGCGCCATCTGGCCGCCGATCCGTCGCAGGCGCTCGATGCGCGCATCGTCGACGATCTGCGCAATTTTCTGATCGATGCGCCGGTGTCGATGGATCTCGCCGCGATCAATATCCAGCGCGCCCGCGACCTTGGCCTCGGCACCCTCAACCAGACCCGTGAAGCACTCGGTCTCGATCCCTACACGGATTTCAGCCAGATCACGAGCGACCCGGAAACGCTGGCCGGACTGAAGGCAGCCTACGGCAATGTCAACAATGTCGGTCTATGGACCGGCGGCCTCTCGGAAAACCATGTTGCCGGCGCACTTGTCGGCGAAACCTTCCAGGCTATTCTGACGATGCAGTTCGAGGCGCTGCGCGACGGCGACCGGCTCTGGTTCGAGAACCAGGGTTTCGATTCCAAAACGTTGGCCGAGATCAAAGACACGACGCTGGCAGACATCATCCTGCGCAACACCGACACCACGCATATCCAGGACGACGTCTTCGTCACCTATGTACGGCACACGGGCCTTGCCGGCGGCGTCGAGTCCGAAGATCCCGACGCCCGCCAGATCGTGATCGGCTCCGACGGCACCGACACGCTGATCGGCGGCCCGCAGGGCGACTATCTGTTCGCCGGCACCGGCAAGCAGACGATGACGGGTAATGCCGGCGCGGACCGATTCGTGT
>JBOHIT010000313.1:0-4046 GCA_050726155.1 Bradyrhizobium sp. | reverse complement strand
AGGTTATGGCGGACCTGATGACGTTCGAGGAGCATCGCGGCCCGATTGAAGGCCGCACCGTGGCGTGGACCGGAGATGACAATAACGTGCTGGCTTCCTGGGCGCATGCGGCGGAGCGGTTCAAGTTCAAACTGAATATCGCGACCCCGCCGCAACTCGCGCCGAACAAGGTGATGAAGGACTGGATCAAGGCGACGCAGGCATCGATCGTGCTCGGCAGCGATCCGGAAGCCGCGGTCGCCGGCGCCGACTGCGTCGTTACCGACACCTGGGTGTCGATGGGCGACAAGGACGGCGAGCATCGCCACAATTTGCTGAAACCCTACCAGGTTAATGGCAAGCTGATGTCGCTGGCCAAGCCCGATGCGCTGTTCATGCACTGCCTGCCGGCCCACCGCGGCGAGGAGGTCACCGACGAGGTGATCGACGGCCCGCAATCGGTGGTGTTCGACGAAGCCGAAAACCGCCTGCATGCGCAAAAGGGCATCCTGGCCTGGTGTTTCGACGCAGTGGCGTAGGGTTTGTTGCTGCAACCGTAGTTGTCGTCCCGGCGCAGGCCGGGACCCATACCGCGTGATCTCTCGTTTTTGCGATGTGGTAGACGTCTCGCGCAACAATTGCCGCCGGTGGTTATGGGTCCCGGCCTGCGCCGGGACGACGATATGCCCCTTTCGATTCATCCCTTCCGACCCCAGATAAAGCGCCATGACTCAATCTCCCGACATCAAAATCACGGCCGAGGCGCCGATCCGCGCGCCATCGGCGGTTCCCGTCGACGATGCGGCGTTGCCGTTCGAGGTCGATGCGCTCGATCTGCGCGGCCGGCTGACCCGGCTCGGCCCGGCGCTCGACGACATCCTGACCAAACACGATTACCCGGCACCGGTCTGCAAGCTGCTCGGCGAAGCCATCGTGCTGGCGACGTTGCTCGGCTCGTCCCTGAAATTCGACGGCCGCTTCATCCTGCAGACCCAGACCGACGGCCCGGTGTCGTTCCTGATCGTGGATTTCCAGCTCCCGGATCGGCTGCGGGCCTATGCGCGCTTCGATGCGACGCGGCTGAAGGACGGTCAGGACTCCGGCGCGCTGCTCGGCAAGGGCCATCTGGCGATGACCATCGACCAGGGCGCGGACATGAGCCGTTATCAGGGACTGGTGGCGCTCGAAGGCGGCAATCTCGAAGACGCCGCGCATGAATATTTCCTGCGTTCAGAGCAGATCCCGACCCGCGTGCGGCTTGCCGTCGGCGAGGAATGGCGTGGCAGTGGCGAGGGCCCCAAGCATCGCTGGCGCGCCGGCGGCATGCTGCTGCAATTCCTGCCCAAGGCGCCGGAGCGGGCGCGTCAGGCCGACCTCGATCCCGGCGATGCGCCGGAAGGCGTGGCCACGCCCGAGGTGACCGAAGACGACGCCTGGCTTGAAGGGCAGTCGCTGATCGCGACTGTCGAGGACATCGAACTGCTCGATCCCGATTTGTCCGGCGAGCGATTATTGTATCGCCTGTTCCACGAGCGCGGCGTGCGCGTGTTCTCGCCGTTGCCGTTGCGCGCGCAATGCTCCTGCTCGCGCGACGCGGTCTCCTCGATGCTGAAGAGCTTTGCCGCGCAGGATCGCGCCGAGATGGTCAAGGACGGCAAGGTGGTGGTGACCTGCGAGTTCTGCTCGTCGGTGTATGAGTTCACGCCTGACGAGGCGGGGGTGGAGTAGGCGCTCGGGGGACTCCGCTAATCGCCGGCCGGGAGTACCGAATTGGCGCGGACGCCGAGCCGCCAGGCCGACGGTGGAACGCCCATCATCTTCTTGAAGGCGCGGCTGAACGCCGCCTCGGACTCATAACCGATCTCGGCGGCGATCGTCGCCATCGTGGTATGGCCCCGGCTCAACATCTCCGAGGCCACCTGCATTCGCCACTTGGCGAGATAATGCATCGGCGGAATCCCGGCGAATTGCATGAAGCGCTCGGCCAGCACCGTGCGTGACGTCCCGCATTGCCGCGCCAGTCCCTCGATGGTCCAGCTGAATGACGGCCGCGCGTGGATCAGCGCCAGTGCTTTGCCAACCACGGGATCGCGCAAACCGGCAAGCCAGCCGGAATCCTGTTGCGGCAGGCTCTCGATGTAACGCCGCACCACGTCGATGAACATCAATTCGCTGAGCTTGGTGAGGACGCTGTCGCTGCCGGCACGTTTCTCGGCAACTTCGGCAACGGCAAAATGGATGAACTGGCCGAGCCAGCCGGCATCGTTCGTTCGCGAGTCACCGGATTTCAGCATCGGCGGCAGCGCCCCGAGCAGCGGGTTGAATGGCCGGGAGTCGCAGGCGAGATAGCCGCACACCAGTCTGGCCGAAACGGCGCCGCCATTCATCAGGTTGACGTGGAAGGGAAGACGGCCGGCTTCGGCGATGTCGATCATGTCGGCCGTCGGCGGCGTCGCTTGCATGCCGATGCTGCTCGACATCACGTGCGGATCGGCATTGGTGAACATCACGACTTCACCGGCCTCGACCGCGACCGCGTCGCCGCCATCGAGGCTGGCAAAGCAGCGGCCGGCCGTGACGACATGATAGGCAATGAGATGATCGGCGCCGGGCAGGATCTTCGGCAGGATCAGATCGCGCGCCGGCGAATGAACCGACCATGGCGCCTGGGCTTCGATATCGAAATACGCCGCGCCGGTGAGGCGCACGGTTTTGAGAACATCAGACAGGGTGTCCGCGGCCATCGTCTGTTTACTCGGCAAACGGTCCGGTCATGGGCCGCTCCAGTTAGGTAGTCGGAGTGGGCCATCTGTTCAACGGGTTTGCCATGCCCGGACTTTGGATCAAGCAATCCGAACGGGCGATCATTCTGTTCGGCGCCGGACCGCGTATGACAAGTCAGGCGCGGGACATCAATTCCCGGCATCAACACGGAGCCGGCAACATCATGACATCGCATAAAGGAAAATGCTTCTGCGGCGCGGTTGAACTTGAAGTGCAGGGCGATCCGGAAGCCATGGGCTACTGCCACTGCTCATCATGCCGGTCGTGGTCGGCGGCACCGGTGAACGCCTTCTCCCTGTGGAAGCCACAGAACGTAAGGGTGACAAAGGGCGCAGAATTTGTCGGCAGGTTCGCCAAGAGCGAGAGCAGCCATCGGCAGTTCTGCAAGCGTTGCGGCGGCCACCTGATGACCGACCATCCGCCGCTGGGACTGGTGGACGTCTACACGGCGACGATCCCGACATTGCCGTTCCGCCCGGGCGTGCACGTCAATTATGCCGAGACGGTGCTGCCCATGAAAGACGGATTGCCGAAGTTGAAGGACTTCCCGGCCGAATTGGGCGGGTCTGGCCTTGCCGTACCCGAATAGCCGGCATCTTTTTCACTGAGGAGAACAACCATGGAATTAGCGAAGTTCAAGGCAACGCAGGAACCGATCAAGGCGCTTTACGGCAAGGACGCCAAGGCGGCATTCCTGACATTGAAGGCAACGGGATCGGCAAGCGACTCGACCGTTACATGCAAGGTCGAGACCGGTAATGGACTGGCACTTGCCGGTATTCACCCGAAAGCCGGCGGGACCGGTCAGGAGCTCTGTTCGGGCGACATGCTGCTTGAAGCGCTGGTCGCATGCGCAGGCGTTTCGATGCGCGCGGCGGCGGCGGTGCTCGAGATTCCAATCAAGTCCGCCACGGTATCGGCGGAAGGCGACGTCGATCTGCGCGGTACGCTCGGCGTGACCGAAGGTGTGCCGGTCGGCTTCAAGGAAATTCGCCTGCGGTTCGATATCGATTCCGAGGCAAGCCGAGATCAACTGAATCAGCTGATCGAACTCACCGATCGCTATTGCGTGATCTTTCAGACAATTCAGAACAGCCCAGGCATCAGCCTGGAGTTGAACAGGGTTGGGGAGGAGTGATGAAGGCGCGGCAGATGAGCCCGACGGGCAAATCACTTCCGATTTTCGGAAGTCGTGTCAAGCCCCGAAATCAAAAATAAACCGCTTCCCTCGTCGGGCAAATCAGCGGCATGAATTGGCCCGTCTCACCCGACCAGAGGGGCGG
>JBOHIT010000312.1:0-2089 GCA_050726155.1 Bradyrhizobium sp. | reverse complement strand
GCGTCTTCGACGTCGTCTTCCTCACTCAAAGGATTGCAATCATCGACATCCGAGCCCTCGACCGCAGGCCCGAAAGTGTCCACGATGTCTCCGAACACCCGTCCACCTTGTCCCCGGTCTGAACACTTGCGGGGGAGGGCCGGGGTGGGGGTGTGGCCGCAAGGTAGAACCTTCGTGAGGAGAGAGCCCCCACCCGCCGCGCTTCGCGCGTCGACCTACCCCGCAAGCGGGAGAGGTCAGCACAAACCAATCAGCTCTTCTGCTTGGCGATCACCTTGTCCTTGATCTTGTCGTAGGTTGCCTGCGGGACGATGTTCTTCTGCACCAGTTCGTCCTTGCCCTTGTAGGGGCGGCCCGCGATGATCTTGGCGGAGTAGGCCTTGCCGATCCCCGGCAATGCGTCGAGCTGGTCGGCGCTGGCGGAATTGATGTCGAGCAGCTCGGCCTTGGCTTCGGCCTTCGGGGCCGGCGCCATCTTCGACTCCGAGGCCTTCGGCGGGGGAGCCATCATCTTGCCGTCGGATTTGGCCGCGGGCTGCGCGGTCTGGGCGATCGACGGGGTTGCCGTCAAGAGGCCGACCGTGAGCGCAGTTGCGAGAAGAGAAGCGAGCGTGAAATGACGCATAGAAGTGTCCCTCCAAGGACGGTTAAGTAACGCATCAAGCTAGCTTCGAATTCGTGGCGGCGCCAGGGCCGCGAAATGAACGGCAGATAAAAGCCGAAAATTATTTGGCCTTACGATCCCGCCTTCAACGCCTTTTCGATTTCGGCCTTGAGCACGCTATCGATATTGGCCGGCGTCACCGGTCCGACCATCTTGTAGAGGATGGTGCCTTCGCGGCCGACCACGAAGGTTTCGGGCACGCCATAGACGCCCCATTCGATCGAGCCGCGGCCGTTGCCGTCGACGCCGACCATGCCGAACGGGTTGCCGTAGCGGCCGAGGAAGCGGCGGGCGTTGTCGGGCGAATCCTTGTAGTTGATGCCGACGATCTGCAACCGCTTGTCCCTGGCCAGAGCGGTCAACAGCGGCATCTCGTCATGGCAGGGCACACACCAGGACGCCCAGACATTGACGACACTGACCTTGCCCTTGAAGGCGGCCGGATCGAGCCCGGGGATCGGGACTGCGTTATGGACCAGGCCTTCCAGCGCCGGCAGCGCGGTTTGCGGCGCGGGACGGCCGATCAGGGCAGAGGGAATTTTCGAGGGGTCGCCGCCGTAGAGTCGCAGCAGGAACAATCCCGCCACCACGATGAGTACGATCAGCGGCAGCGCCACCAGCCAGCGCCGGCTTTGCCGCGGTGCGTCAGAAGTCCCCGGCCCGCTCATCTTGTATCCACCGCACTGCGGCCGGAGCGCCGGACGATGCCGCTGGCCTCGAGCTCGCGCAGGCGTTCCTTCTGGCGGCGATAATCGATGGCGATCCAGACGATCAGGATCAGGACCACGGCTGCCACCAGCGCATAGGACGTCACAATGAAGGAGGCGTAGGGACCAAGGGCCATCGGGTCACGCGGCCTGTTGGCTGGCTTGCATGATCTGCAAGCTGCGCACGCGGCGGCGCAGGATCTCGTTGCGCATCGCCGCCAGATGTAGCGTGACGAACAGCAGCGAAAATCCGACCGCCATCACCAGCAGCGGAATAAGGTAAGCGCGGTCCAGCGTCGGCCCGCCCATCCGCAGCACGGATGCGGGCTGGTGCAGCGTGTTCCACCAGTCGACCGAGAATTTGATGATCGGCAGATTGAGCGCGCCGACCAGCGTGAGGATCGCGGCCGCCCGTGCCGCGCGCGACGGATCGTCCACCGCGCGCCACAGCGCGATCAGGCCGAGATACATCAGGAACAGAATCAGCACCGAGGTCAGCCGCGCATCCCATTCCCAATAGGTGCCCCACATCGGCCGTCCCCATAGCGAGCCGGTGACGAGGGCCAGGAAGGTGAAGGCCGCGCCGATCGGTGCCGCGGCCTTGGCGGCGACGTCCGCCAGCGGATGCCGCCATACCAGCGTGCCGAGCGCCGCAAGACTCATCACGCCCCAGACGAACATCGACAGCCACGCGTTTGGCACGTGGATGAACATGATC
>JBOHIT010000311.1:0-6039 GCA_050726155.1 Bradyrhizobium sp. | reverse complement strand
GATCTTCCCTCTCCCCTTGTGGAGAGGGTGGCGCCGAACGAAGTTCGGCGACGGGTGAGGGGTTCTCTCCGCAGACGCCACACCATCGACCGACCGCCAAGCGGATCCGCACCTTCGCAAAAAAGATGCGTCGAGAGCCGACTGACGCGGAAGCGCGAATATGGCGATTGCTTCGCGACAGGCGGCTCCAGCACTTCAAGTTTCGCCGGCAAGCTCCCTTTAGGAATTGGATTCTCGATTTCGTTTGCTTCGAGCAGCGCTTCATCGTCGAGATTGATGGTAGTCAGCATGCCGGATCGGAACGAGATGCTACGAGAGACGCCGCACTGGCTGCCGAAGGGTTCCGAATTGCACGCTATTGGAACAATGATGTGTTGCAACAGCCGTCCGCTGTCCTAGAGGATATTCTCACAAAGCTTGCCGAGCCGTAAGAACCCCTCATCCGGCGCTTCGCGCCACCTTCTCCCACAAGGGGAGAAGGGAAGATAATCCGGCAATGACGACCTGATATGACCCCCTCCCGCATCCAACGCCTCTCGCTGACGCATTTTCGCAACTACCGGGCGGGAACCGTGCAGACGCGCGGCGACGTCGTGGTGCTGGTGGGACCGAACGGCGCCGGCAAGACCAATTGCCTCGAGGCGATCTCGTTTCTGTCGCCGGGACGGGGCTTGCGGCGCGCGACGCTGGAAGACGTCGCCGACAACCAGGGCGACGGTTCCTGGGCGGTGTCAGCCGAAGTCGAGGGCGCGCTGGGGCTGGCGACGCTCGGCACCGGGATCGATGCGCCGGGAAATGAAAACAGCGCCACCGGCCGGCGCTGCCGGATCGACCGTGAGCCGGTCAGCTCGGCCACTGCGTTCGGCGATCATTTGCGCATGGTATGGCTGACGCCGGCGATGGACGGGCTGTTTCTGGGGGCGGCCTCCGAGCGGCGGCGCTTCTTCGACCGGCTGGTGCTGGCGATCGACAGCGAGCATTCCAGCCGCGTATCGGCGCTGGAGCGCTCGCTGCGTTCGCGCAACCGGCTGCTGGAAGTGCGCAATTACGACGACCATTGGTGCGACGCGATCGAGCGCGAAACCGCCGAGCTTGCGGTTGCGGTCGCCGCCACCCGCGGCCAGACGGTGACGAAACTCGCGGCGATGCTGCGCGAGCGCGGCGCGGCGTCAGCTTTTCCGTCGGCGCAGATCATGCTCGACGGCTGGATGGAGAATGCGCTGGTCAACGGACCCGCAACGGCCGTGGAGGATCGCTACCGCGAGATCCTGCGCGCCAGCCGTTCGCGCGACGCCGCGGCCGGCCGCACGCTGGACGGACCGCACCTCACCGACCTCGAGGTGGTCTACGCACCGAAGAACATGCCGGCGCGCGACGCCTCCACCGGCGAACAGAAGGCGCTGCTGATCGGGCTGGTGCTGGCCCATGCCACGCTGGTCGCCGAGATGACCGGCATCGTGCCGCTGTTGCTGCTCGACGAGGTGGTGGCGCATCTCGATCCCAACAGGCGCAAGGCGCTGTTCGACGAGCTGGAAAAACTCGGCGCCCAGGTCTGGATGACCGGCGCCGATCCGGCAGCATTCACCGATATCGGCCCATCCGGCGAGATTTTCGACGTGGAATCGGGCCAGGTGACCCGGCGGACTTGAGGGCCTTTCGCTCCGGCTTGAACCAAATGCCGCAGTAGCGCGACTAGAAACCAGCAACTTCGTCATCGACGTCGCCGCCAATGTTGCCGCGCGACCGCATCTGGCGTGGCAAATCCGGAGATCGACCATGTTTGGAACGACGCGCGGGACACCGGTCCCGGCACGAAAACGTCTGCTCGCCCTCACCCTGGCCGTGATGGCCAGCGTGCCATTCGCCGCGCGCGCCGATGACGGCATCGTGGACGTGCGCCTGCTGCCGCGCCTGGAAGGCGCCGTGGAAGATACTTCCCGCACAAAACCCTACAGCCTCAACTACGGCGTTCCGACCGTGGTCGCGGTCACAACGGCGGCCACCATCAAGCTGCTCGCCGCCGACGGCTGGGTGCAGTTTCTGGAACCGCTCAACGAGAAGAGCTCTTCGCTGAATTTCAAGAAGGCCCAGCAAGGCCTCGGCGTGCATTTTACGCAAGGTCTCGGCCGGCCCGACCAATCGGTGGTGTACTATTCCGCCGACCGCATCACCGCGAACGTGCCGTTCCCGCCGGATGCCAGCGGCATCATCTTCGACCGCCATCGGCCCTATCTCGGCTGCATCGCGCCTGCCGCGCTCGACACCACCGTCGAGTTCTTCCGCAAGGAGATGGCAGCGATCGGGTGGAAGCGGCTCTCCACCGCCGACGCCGCGGCGCGCTGGCCGAACGCGCAACTGACCGAGACGATCGAGAACGGCGTGCGTACCTATTACACCCATGACGACGGCAACGGCTTCTATCGCGCGCGGCCGGTGATGGTGTCGCTGCAACGCCGCGACGACGGCAAAACCAATGTGGAAATCCGAGTCGCACCGTTTGCGTTGCCGGACACGCTCGAAGCCGATTCCGAGCTGGCCGGCCTGCCGAAGCCGAAGCCGATCAAGACCGCGCGAAGCACCGGCGGTTCCGATTCGCCCCGCCGGATCGTGGAGGTGGCGGTGATCGCCGAAATGCCCGCGACGCTGGCCTTCTATCGCCGTGAGCTCGCGGCCCGGAACTGGACCGAAGAAGCCAACGGCGCAGTCGTTACACCGGATAACGTCACGCTGAATTATTCCTCCGCGGACGAGACCGCCACGCTGAAACTCAGCCGCAAATTCGACCTGACGATGGTCAATCTCGTGACGCAGATGAAGGAAGCCGCCCTCGCGGCGCGCGCCAGGGCCAAGAAAGAAGCCGACGCAAGATTCTTCACCGATGCGGCGGCCATGGCAAAACAGATGATCGCGGCCGATGAGGTGCGACGGGTTGCCCAGGCCGCCAATCTGTCGGATGCACCGCTACGCGCGCTTGCGGGCAACGCCACGCCCGTGCCACTGCCGGAAAACGCCGAAGACGTGAAATTCGAAGGCGCCGACGGCCGGCTCGATTTCAATTCCGCGTCGAGCGTCCGCGCGATCGCGGCTTTCTATCGCGCCTCGCTGAAGGCACAGGGCTGGAAAGAACGGCCCTCGGTCATCGACAAATCCAGCATGGCCGTGATGGAGTTTTCCAAAGGCAGCAAGGCGATGTCGTTCACCGCCATGCAGATGGGTCCCAAGGTGAAAGTCAGCGCCTCCGGATCGGCGCTGGTGACGGCCGACGCCAAAATGGCCGCCAGACCCGGCGCAACCGGCACCGAGGCCGTCCGTGAACCGACCGCCAAAACCACGGATGGGCCGCTCGAAGCCGACCCGGAATCGGCCTTGCCGGTGCCGAAGCAACATACGTCGAGAATGCTGGGAACCGGCAAGATGCCCGGCAGCGACGCGCCGTTCAGCCGCGATCTGCAAGCCAGCATCCCGGCCTCGCTCGAAGCCGTGCTCGGTTTCTACCGCGGCGAACTCGGCAAGCGCGGCTGGAAGGAGCAGGCGGAAGGTGCCGTCGTCAAGCCGGAACAGGTACGGCTGGCATTTACCTCCGCCGACGGACCCGCGACGCTGAAGCTCGGCCGCAGCAATGGCGAGACCTCCGTCAATCTCGTGCAGAAATATCCGGCCGCTGCCAGCAAGGCTGGCGTCCTGCCGAAGCCGGGGCAGGCGAAACTGGTGTTCGGCAATATGGGCGGCAGTGAAGTCGCGGTCACGATCAACAAACAGACCATCAAGGTCGCCGCTGGCGCTGGCGGGCCGCAATCGTCGAGCCGGCCAATGCTGGAATTGCCGCCGGGCAAATATCAATATTCGCTGAAACTCGCAGGCCGGCCGGCCAAAAGCGATACCGTCGAAGTCACGGCCGACGATGCCTGGGGCATGATGATCGCCCCGAGCGGTGAAGTCTTGTCGCTGCAGATTTACTGACACAAGCGCCTAGCGTGGCGTGCTCGCGGGCGCCTGCGCCCCAAGCACGCGGCCGATAATGGCCTCGACCAGATAGGCCGAGCCCTTCTCCGTGAGGTGAATCTGATCGCTCGCGGAAATATCCGCGGCACTGTCGCCGATACGCGTCAGGCAACCCTCGGCGTTGCACAGGACATCCCAGGCCGAGATGATTTCCGCGCCTGAGGGAGCGAGCTTTTCGCGCAAGGCCGCCGCGGTGTGATCGGGCTCGGCGCGATCCGAGCGCTCCGGAATGAGCTTGCGTTGCAGCATGTAGGTGCGAAGCACTTCGTTGGGCAGGCCGCGCTTCCACCACGGCACCGAGCCCAGCACGACCACGCGCGCGCCGGTCTGCTGTTTCAGCGCGGCCACGGTCGCGGCAATCTTGTCGAGATGCGCCTCCCAGGCGCCATGCAGCACCACGATATCGGGTCTGATCTCGCGCGCCAGTCCGAATACCTTGTCGTTGATGGCGCGGCAGTTCGGCGCGCCCGCGATGTCGGCATTCAGAACCGGAATGCAGGAGCTCGAGGTGAACTGCGCAATGCCGAAATTGCGTGTTTCCTGCGCCTTGCGCAGGCCGGGTATCAGCGCCGCCGCGGTCGAGTCGCCCCACACCATCACCAGCGGCCAGCGGCCGCGGTCGGCGCAATCGTCGGCGAACGACGTCTCGACGCTGAGGTCGAGCAGGCATTGGTGAAACCGCCAGCGGGCATTCTGCGTCGGCACATTGGCGATCGCACGGATTTCCGCCGGCAACCGAAAGTCCAGCCCGCGCCCATAGACAATGGCGCCGCCGGCGACCGCGACCAGCACCATGCCGGTGGCGAGCGCGACCACCTTGCGCGGGCGCGGCACCCCAAAGCGAAACGGCGTCTCGACAAATCGATAGGTGAACCAGGCCAGCAGCGCGCTGGCGAGCAGGATGAGTTCGCGTTCGGGCAGCGACAACGGGCCGAACTTGATAGCACCCATGAAGACCAGCAGCGGCCAGTGCCACAAATAGAGCGGGTAACTGATCAAGCCGATCCACACCAAAGGCGGGCTTGCGAGCACGGCGCGGTTCACCCACGCCGCCGGCGCTGACAGCAACAGCGCGGTGCCGACCACCGGCAGCAATGCCCACCAGCCCGGAAAGGCCCGGTGACTGTCGAGAATGCCGGCCGTGACCACAATCAACAGAACGCCGATGGTGGCGCGCCAATTGCTCGCCGCGGCGGCCTGATTGATCCTGCTCCAGCCGCAGGCCAGCACCGCGCCGGTGAGCAATTCAAAGGCCCGGGTGAACGGCAGATAGAAGGTCGCCACCGGGTTCGAGCCGATCAGCGCCACATTGAGCAGGAACGACCCGATGCCGAGCACCAACGCCACGGCCAACAGATTCAGCCGCAGCCGTGCGGCCAGCATCAGCAGCAGCGGCCAGGCCAGGTAGAACTGCTCCTCAATGCCGAGCGACCACAGATGCAACAGCGGCTTTTTGGCGGATTCGACGTCGAAATAGCCGGACTGCAGCAGCAGGGCGATGTTGGCGAAGAACGCCGCGCTGGCAAAAATATCGCTGCCGAGTTGCGCAAACGGCGCCGGCAGCATCCAGAGCCATCCCAGAACCAGCGTCGCGGCAAGCACCACGATCAGCGCCGGAAAGATGCGCCGAATCCGCCTGACGTAAAAGCCGGTCAGGCTGAATCGCCCGCGATCGAGCTCACGCGCGATGATGCCGGTGATCAGAAAGCCCGAGATGACGAAGAAGACATCGACGCCGACAAAGCCGCCCGGCAGCGCTTCCGGAAAGGCGTGATAGTTCAGCACCAGCATCACGGCAATGGCGCGGAGCCCGTCGACATCGGGCCGGTATTGAGACGACGGCAGGGACAATGGCCAATCCAGGATCGCGACGAACAGCCGGCAACCCGCCTGCTGCGTCTCTCTCTAGAGCCTTTTTCGTTCCGATTGAATCGGAACGAAGCTCTGGATTCTTGTTTTGACGCGTTTTCTTCACGCGAACCGGAATCCACTTCGCTGGAAAACGCTCTGCCAGGTCCATCGCGGTCTGCCATTCTC
>JBOHIT010000310.1:0-11897 GCA_050726155.1 Bradyrhizobium sp. | reverse complement strand
CTTTCAGGGTGTGAACCAGATGGGTGACCGCAAGAATGATAATGAGGAGACTCGCAGCGATCCCTAGCCGTTTCCAGCCGATCTTCTCCTTGAAGCCACGCCCGAGCGTGGTCAGCAGCCGATGCATTCATCCTCCCGGCGGGGCGGCAAAACGTAAGAAAGACCGGTCACCGAGGCGACCGGGAACGGTTAGACGCACCGTGCGTGAAGACCCATAAGCCAAAACCGGAGCGTTGTGCAGTCCTTGACAAGCTCGGCTTCCCTGTTCGTTCGCCGCCTTTGTCATACGGCCTACATATGGTGCCGCGTTAACGATTGTGAGTCGCAATCCGCGGTGTTCCCGGGGTTGTTTTCGCCGCTGTTCCCTTATGGCACCTTCTGTAAGCTTGCAGAATGAGCGGTCAATCTGCGGCCTGCGAGCTGATTTTTGGCATGAATGAGGCAAAACGCCGCGCAGAGGAATTCCTTCGCGCGGCGTTTTGGGGTCGGCGAGCGAATGCAACAGGCATATTTCGACACATGGCGAAGCGTTCTATTGAAACGAAGGTTTTCGTCTCGCGTTTGCGCTTCATCATCGAGATGCCGAACGCTAAATCCTTCGTTGAAGTTCCAGTCCACGCCGCACAACCAGGAATTTCCGGGTAGTTGCGGGCGACCGCAACCGGCACGTGAGACCTCAAAGCATTTGTTCACCATCGGTACAGGCGAAACCGCGGCGTTAACACAAATGCACCATCAGCACCGTCACTACAGGCCCATAGCAGGGGTCTGTGATGTATCAAGTTCTGAATTGCCTTGTCACCGAGCATGACTGGAAACTGGTCGTTCTCGGCGGCACGATCTGCTGGCTTGCCAGTGCGGTAGCTGTCAGCCTGTTTCATCGGGCCCGGGCTTCGCAAGGCCGCACCCGCGCGATTTGGGTCGGCCTCGATGCTGCGGTCGGCGGCTGCGGAATCTGGGCCACCCACTTCGTGGCGATGCTGGCCTACGATCCCGGGTCTGGGGCCGGGTACAATATTCCGGTCACCCTGATGTCGCTGATCTTCGCCGTGTCGATCACGGCGATCGGCCTCAGCATTGCGTTGCTCAACGACCGGCGGTCGACGATTGCGATCGGCGGCGCGGTGGTCGGCATCGGCGTCGCGGCGATGCACTACACCGGCATGATGGCGCTGGAGCTTCCGGCACGCATCGTCTGGTCGCCTGGCATCGTGCTCGCTTCCGTTGTGTTCGGCAGCTTGTTTGCAGGCCTGGCACTTGTCGTCGCCGCGCGCCGGGACGATCGAAATCATACCTTGATCGCAACGGGCCTGCTGACGATCGCGATCGTTTCGCACCATTTCACCGCGATGGGCGCCGTGACGCTCGTCGCGGACCCCACGCTTGCCACCGATGAACTGTCGATTTCGCCGGCCGCGCTTTCCTTCCTGACCGCGGTGGCCGCCTTCGCCATCCTCGGCATATCTTTCGTGGCGGCGATGCTCGATCGTCGTTCAAGCAGCGAGTTGCATCAGCAGAAATTATTGCTCGACTCGGCGATCGGAAACATGTCGCAGGGGCTTTGCATGTTCGATGCGGACGGTCGCATCCTGCTGTTCAACGAGCGCTACAGCGAGATGATGGATCGCACTGGCATGCCGCTGCAGGGCCGCTTGCTGATCGACGTTCTGCAGGATCAGAAATCGGTCGGCAAATGGGACGGCGATCCCGATGAATTCTCCAACATGGTGGTGGCCGCGGCAAAAGCCGGCGAGAGCCTGACCCGGGTCGTCACCCGCAACGGACGTTCGATCCGCGTCGTCGATCAGCCCAAGCACGGTGGCGGTTGGGTCGCGACCTTCGAAGATATCACCGAATGGCAGCAGGCCCAGGAGCAGATCACGCACATGGCGCGCCATGACGCGCTGACCAATCTGCCGAACCGGACGCTGTTCCGCGAACAGCTCGAGAAGGCGCTGCGCCTCGCCAAGCGCAGCGATCAGCTCGCGGTATTCTGCCTCGATCTCGATCATTTCAAGGAAATCAACGACTCGCTCGGTCATCCCGTCGGCGACGCCCTGCTGAAGGAAGTTGCCCGCCGGCTCGGCGAATGCGTGACCGAGCACGATACGGTGGCACGGCTCGGTGGCGACGAATTCGCGATCGTGCAGTTTTGCAGTGATTGCGATCCCTCGGCGGTATCCTTGCTTGCCAGCCATATCGTCGAGAAGATCGGAGAGCCCTACGATATCGGCGGTCACCAGCTCGTCGTCGGCGTCAGCGTCGGCATCTCGCTGGCGCCCGAGGACGGCAAGAATCCCGATGAGCTGCTGAAGAAAGCCGATCTCGCGCTGTATCGCGCCAAGGCGGACGGCCGCGGCACCTATCGCTTCTTCGAAACCGGAATGGACGCCCGCGCCCAGGCCCGTCGCGTACTCGAACTGGATCTGCGCGCGGCGCTCAATCGCGACGAATTCGAAGTCTACTATCAACCGATCCGCGATGTCGCCAGCGACAGCGTCGTCGCGTTCGAGGCGCTGGTGCGCTGGAATCATTCGCTGCGCGGCATGATCGCGCCGGTGAATTTCATCCCGCTCGCGGAGGAAACCGGCCTGATCATTCCGCTCGGCGACTGGGTGCTTCGCCAGGCCTGTGTGGATGCCGCAGGCTGGTCGGAGGACATCACCGTCGCGGTCAACCTTTCGCCCGTGCAATTCAAGAATCCGAATCTGGTGCTGTCGGTGAAGGCGGCGCTGCAGGCTTCCGGTCTGCCGGCGCATCGCCTCGAACTGGAAATAACGGAATCGGTGCTGCTGCAGAACAGCGAAACGACGCTGGCGGTCCTGCACGAGCTTCGCGGCTTTGGCGTGCGGATCTCGCTCGATGATTTTGGCACGGGCTATTCGTCGCTCAGCTACCTGCGCAGCTTCCCGTTCGACAAGATCAAGATCGATCGTTCGTTCGTGACCGATCTGGCGACGCGTGACGATTCCATGGCGATCGTCCGCGCCGTGACCGGGTTGGGCAAGAGTCTCGGGATCGTCACCACGGCGGAGGGGGTCGAGACCGAAGCCCAGTTCGATCTGTTGCGCCGCGAGGGCTGCACGCAGGCGCAGGGCTATTTGTTCAGCAAGCCGCGTCCCGCCGCCGAGGTGGCCGCGATGCTGTCCCGGCCCCGCGCGCGCATCGTCGCGTGATCGTAGAGCGTTTTCAAGCGAAGAAAACGCGTCAAAAAAAGAATCTAAGTTGAGCTACGCTTTGCGGAGCGCGAAATGCGCGCCGCAGAACGCCATCACGGCGCCGAGGCCCAATGCCGCAAGCCCCGCCAGCACACCCGATATGGTCGGGATCGGGCTCGGTGCGGAGGCGGCCTGTCCGGCACCGGCCAGGATCAGCACACCGACCGCGATCAGGAATTGCCGCATCCGCTGCGGGATTTGCCCGGACACCGCGCTGTCCATCAGGTTGGCGGTGAAATAGCCGCCGGAAAAGCCGACGGTCGCAATCAGCCACCACGCGATCGCCGCACCCGCGGGCATGAATTCACGGGTGTCGGATCGCCACAGGCCGCCGAGATCGAGGCCATAGCGCGCGCCCAGCATGTGCACGGCAAGCGCCAGCAGCACCCCGGTAATCATCGCGCCGCCCAAAATCAGGCGGCGCGGAAAATAGGTCGTCTCGGCCATGGCCTGCTTGTAAGATAAAGCCGGCTGGCCGCGCAAGCCGCGCGCCCCACCGCCACTTGGAAATCTAAATTGCCGACATCATTACCGAACAGGCCGGCGATATCGGGCGAGGGCGCGCCGGAAGCCCGCTACGAGTACCGGGCGTCGCTGGTCGGCTCGGCGCATCATTTCGAGCTGACGGACGCCGGATTGTCATGGAAGATCGGCGGCCGCTCCGGGGTCTGGGCCTATACCGATATCGCGTCGATCCGGCTCACCTATCGTCCGATGTCGATGCAAGCTCGCCGTTTCCGCGCCGACATCAAGAGCACCGGCGGCCGCCGCATCTCCGTGCTCTCCACCACCTGGCAAACCGTCACGCTGATGGCGCCGCAGGATCACGGCTACCGTGCCTTCATCGGGGAATTGCACCGGCGGATGGCGGAGGCGGGCAGTAAGGCTGCGCTGATCGGAGGTATCGGTCAGGTCACCTACGCTGCAGCCCTTGCGCTGGTGACGCTGCTCGGCATCGCGATGGCCGGACTGCTGGTGCGCGCGTTCGCGATCGGTGAATGGTACGGCGCGTTGTTTCTGGTTGGATTCGTCGCCTTGTTCAGCTGGCAGATCGGCGGCTTCATCAGGCGTAACCGCCCGCGCAGCTACGCGTTCGACCATTTGCCGGAAGCGCTGCTGCCGTAGTTTCGCAATCAAGCGCAATCAAATGTGACTTCGCCAAATGCGCGGCGTGCGGCATCGTGCCAACGCTTTTCCCGCGATCAGGCGAGCCATGCAGTGACGGATCGAAGCGCGCGATCGCCGACCGAGGCCGAGATTGCCGCGATCAACGCCCAACATTTGCTCAATACACCGTTGAAGCCTGCCGATCTGCTGTTCGTGTTCGGCACACGCGAGGATGTCGAGCAACGCGTCGAGGAGGCTTGCCGGCTCTGGCGCGCCGGCTACTTTCGCTGGTCGATCGTCAGCGGCGGGGTCACGCCGGGATCCAGGCGTTCGGAATGCGCGATCATCTCGAATGCGATGATCGCGCGCGGCATTCCCGCCGAAAGGATCCTGCGGGAAGATCGCGCGATGAATACCGGCGAGAACGTGATCTTCTCGCTGCCGGTCATCGATGCCGCGCTGGGACTTGCGAACATTCGCAGCGTGATCTGCCTCGGCAATAGCTGGACCGCGCGGCGCTATCCGATGACGCTGCATCGGCACTGGCCGGAAGTCGAGAAGATGCTGGTCACGGTCGACAGTTTTGCGACGCCGCGGACGCGCTGGCATACCGATCCGGAATTTGCGCGCCGCATGCTCGCCGAATGGGACAAGATCGAGCCGTACCGGGCAAAAGGCTTTATCTCGGACTGGCCGTGAGGGAGACGCGTCGATCTATTCGGTCGATTCGAAATCTTCCTCGCTCGCGTTCAGCATGCCTGCCAGCGTGCGCAGCGCGGCATCCAGTTGGTCGATGACTGGCGCGGCCAGCGCCAGTCGTATCGCGTTCGGCGCATGCCCGGGGCTCACCGCAAAGGTCGACGAGGGCGTCAACGCAATGTCCCGCCGGGCTGCGGCGGCGACGAAGGTCTGCGACCGCCAATGGTGCGGCAGCGTCAGCCACAGATGGTAGGATCTGGGATTCGCCTGCATCTCGAAGCCGGCTAGCCGCTCGGCTGCAATATGCTGGCGTCGCTGCGCATCGATCCGCTTCAGCCTGACCAGTTCGGATGCGGTGCCGTCGGCCATCATGCGCTGTGCGGCGGCAAAGGCATATCCCGACGCCGTCCATCCGCCGGATCGGACCGACGACATGATGCTCTCGCGCAAGCGTGGCGGCGCGACGATGAAGCCGAGCGCCAGGCCCGGTGCTACTTTCTTGGAAAGGCTGTCGAGCACGATGCAGCGATCCGGCGCCAGCGCCGCCAATGGGGCTTCGTCCTCCAGGAATCCGTAGACGGTATCTTCGATGATGGTGAGATCGAGCTTCTCGACGACGCGCAGCAATTCGGTGCGGCGCGAGCCCGGCATCGTGATGCCCAATGGATTGTGCACCGTCGGCTGGACGTACAATGCGGTCAGATGCGCCTCGCGGTGGGCCTTTTGCACGGCGTCGGGACGCACGCCGTGTTCGTCCATCGCCAGCGGCACCAGTGTCACGCCCATCCGCGCCGCGATGCCCTTGATGAAGGGGTACGTCAGCGCCTCGACACCGCAACGGCCACCGGGGGGCACGATCGCGGCCAGCGCAGCGGCGATGCATTGCCGGCCGTTGGCGGTGAAGACGATCTGCTCCGCGCGCGCCGACCAGCCGTTTTGGGAGAGGAAAGCTGCCGCGGTGCTTCTTGCCGCCTGGGTTCCGGCGCTGGTGCCTTGGCGCAGCGCGATTTCGAGGGCTTCGGGCCGCTCCAGTCCGTCGAGGCTTTTCGCGATCAGGGCCGCCTGGTTCGGCAGCAGCGGATAGTTGACTTCCAGATCGATGCGGGCGCCGCGCGGCTCGGTCAGCGTGGTGATCGCGCGCGGTGCCTGTCCGGAGATGAAGGTGCCGCGGCCGATTTCGCCGACCACGAGGCCGCGACGTAACAATTCCGTGTAGACGCGGCTCGCGGTCGAGACCGCAATTTTGCGCTCATAGGCGAAACTGCGCTGCGGGGGCAGGCGATCGCCCGGTTTGAGCCCGCCATTGGCGATTTCGGCGGCAACGGCGTCGGCAAGCCTCAGATATTCAAACTTTGACATTATTGCACCGAGAGCAATGTTTCACTTGTACCGAGGAATGTACCGGATCATATTGAACCTATCAAGCCTGAGATTGCACTGAGGAGAGTGCAAACAATCGGACCCAGGGCGCACCGCTGATTCCCAGCATTGCGTCGGCGGCGTCGCCTTGCCGTTGAGAGACCAACCGGAGAAGACCAATGACCACGATGTCCCAAGCCGCAGCCCAACCTGCAATGTCCCTTAGTTCGAGCGGATCGCTCCGCCGGCTCTGGAACGGGGTGCACGCTATCGTTGCCTACCTGGATCGCCGGGCGGCAATCAAAGCGTTGCGGCAGCTGGACGATCGTGAACTGCGCGACATCGGGCTGACCCGTAGCCACATCGAGTTTGCGGTATGGGGTGTCTCGGATCCGGAACTCGGACGCCTTCGGTAAAGGGCCGCGCATTTAGCTCCGCGCAATGAACAACAGGCCCGGTCGATCGACCGGGCCGCATTGTTTCTAGGGCCGCACGATCTATCTTGCCGTCAATGCCGCACCACCAGCACCGAGCATTTGGCGTAGCGCACGACATGGCCCGCATTGGAGCCGAGAAAATAGGTTCGCATCGCCGGCCGGTGTGACGTCATCACGATCAAATCGGCCTTGATCGCCGCGGCCTCTTCGAGAATTTCGTGATAGATGCCGCCCTGCCGCACCACGGCGGAAATGCGCGACGCCTCGATACCGGATTCCCGCGCCACGATCGCGAGCGCTTCTTCTGACGTCTCGCGCTGCTGGGCGTCGAAATCGGCCGGCACATATTCCGCCAGCATGACCGGCGTCATCGGCATCACGTTGAGCAGCCGCACTGCGCCGTTCCAGGTCTGCGACAGCGTCGCCGCCGTGGCGATCGCGGGCTTCGCCAGATCGGTGTCGGCGAGATCGAGCGGCACCAGAATGGATTTGAACATCTGCGCCTCCTGTCAGGCCTCAAGCCTAACATGACGGCGCCGGGATGTCCGCTCGCCTTACGTTGCATGCGGTTGTTTTCGCGATTTTGCGTCGCGGGCCTGCGCTATGCCGTCCAGCCCCCATTAATTCAACTGCTGCGCTCTATAGCGTTTTCCAGCGAAGTGGACCCGGTTCGCGTCAAGAAAACGTGTCAAAATAGGGAATCTAGAGCCTCGTTTCGATTCAATCGAAACGGAAACGGCTCTGGTCGTCCGACGCCTGCTTCAGCCCGTAGCAACCACTAAGAGCTACGCAGCTTTTTCCGTCCAAGGCGTTCCGCGTTGGACGACAGTATTGGCATAGATCAGGAGCTTTCGGGCGCAGGCGACAAGGGCGGCGTTGTGGGCTTTGCCTTTTGCGATCACGCGAGCATGGAGAGCGACGAGAGCCTTGTTCCAGCGGAAAGCGGCCGGCGGCGCTGGCGCAAACAGCGAGCGGCGCAGACGCCCGCGACCGCCGGCAATGTGCCGTTGTCCTCTGTGCTGTCCGCTGTCGTCGTCGAATGGCACAAGACCAGCGAGCGCTGCGGCCTCCTCGCGGCTGACGCGGGCGAGTTCGGGCAATGCACTTAACATCCGCGTTAGTTTAGTGCACTGGACTGCACCCCATAAGTGAGACACGATAATAGCGGTGACGGTGCACTTTACTCTTCGGCTTCGCCGCACCTCCCAATGAATGCGGGGCCGAATGAGCCAGATGGTCACGGCCCCTGAATTATCCAAGATTCGTCAGGGGACAGAAGCTATGAAGTGATGTATGGCGACGATGGTGTAGAAAGCGAGCCACGCATACGCCACGGCGAGCGTCCCTCTATGATTGTACGGCGGAGTGGCGTCGCGCGCGACCTTGCGCCTACCGAATGTGGAATCGTCATCACAACGTTCGTGAGCCGATCGCGTTACCACCGGTCGCCGCCGGGGCTTTCCGTCTCGCTCTATGTCCACCGACAGTCTATCGACAGAGATCAGCATCACAACCTCCAAGATAGCCAAACTGCTTGGATCTTAGGCAGTCATTTTCCAAATCCAGCTGCGCAGCCAGAACAGCAATCTAAGGACGCTCCTTGCGTACGACTATTAGTGCGGGATTCTGCGTCGAAACGGGCGCGGGGCTCGAAACGTCGGCATGCGCATTAAAATCCCAGGCGTAATCGGAAAGTCCTATGTAATTTCGAACCGCGGGGTCGGCGATGAGCGCACAAACCCGCGCGATATATGGACAATCGGAGCTGAAGCGATGATCCTGTCCCGCCGGCACAGATACCACGGGCTCGGTGCCTCCAGCGGATTGCGCAAATGCTGAGCCACCCGAGATCAAAATCGCCGCCAAGGCGGCATTTCGGACGAAGTGCTTGGCATTGTAAGTACCCATGGCACGTGCTCCCTACCGAGAAGTGACATGATCAGGTTGCCGCTGCTGTGTGAGGCAGCGCATCATCCAAACGGATGAGCGGCCATTTTCCTTGCTGAAATCGGCGGCGACATAAGATCAGCACGCAGTCTCACGGCAAGGCGAAAGTAAGGGCGCCCTCCAAGCTAAAAGGGCAGCATCATCCAAACGGTTGATGTGCGGCTCCATCTTTGTCGATTTCCTTCCGTCGCGGCGGCAGCATTAGGCTGGAAAGGAATTAGGGAATGCTTGATCGTATTTTCGGCCAGTCGTTTGTCAGCCTTGGGTCGACCTGTGAAATTATTTTGCGGATCGCAACCGGCCTTCTGATCACGTTTGCCGCGGGGCTGATACTGGTCCAACTTGAATTAAGGCTGTTGACGCCTGGGTCTTAAACTCGCGATCAACCACCGTTTATGGCGGAGGAATCGATGGCGAAGTCTATCGAGCAAGACGAAACGAGCCTTCTGCGCCGGATCTTAGACGATGTTCTGACAGATCCTCACTTTCTCAATCAGACCTCTGTCTCAGCTATTCAAATAGCCGAATACATCTGGAAGCAGGCAGCGCTCGGAGATTGTGATCTCGATAATTTAAGACAGTCCACTTTTACTATGCTTGACCAAATGCTGAATACTAAAAGGGCCGATCGCTGCTCGTTATCGAGAGGAACTGGCGGCCAATGCCGGTGAAGAGTTAAAGAATTTGCAGTATGACGCATTTTTGGCGACGGGGCCTCACTTTGCCTTTTTCTTCCTGGCTGCGCATCAAATAACGCTATACGAGAGTAGCGCCGAACTGCTCACACTGGCAGTCCAACGTCGCTACCCATTGTGGCAATCAGCCTTTAGCCCGATCGTCGTCGTTTCACTCTTTCGAAGATGCAGTCATGCCTGAGAACAGAGAACTGTTATCTGCGGTACGTTTGTCTGAGCCGGCACCGAGCACGAAGAGAGCTGTAGCAATGCAGAGAACGCCATAGAAGGCGATGACTCTCTTGCGCCAGGTTGCAACTGTTCGTCTGTCTTCTTCGCTCAATCGCGCGCTCAAGCGCCTGTAAATGTCCTGCATGGCAATCTTTCCGACTAAATGAACGTGATCGAACGATCGAATCGTCGACCGAATTACGGTTGCGGGCTCTGCAAGACAGCTACCATTTCGGGCGCGTCTGCATTGTTCGGAGTTGAAAAGCTGTATATTGCCACCACCGCAAACACTGAGATGATCGCGTACGACCAGATGATCCAATTGTCGTAGGAAGTGGTCGAAATCGATTGTTTTGGCATATCATAATCTCCCGCGGAGTTTCGGCCTTCGAACCCAACCAGTTAGCGATCCGGCCGGAGCGCCGCAGAGATTGGGGCCAACCGCGTTCGCGCGCCTCATCCATCTGGATGACGGAGGCAAAACGCAACGGTACTCGAGGGATTGGGAAGTCATTTAACTCAAAACAGGCTGGGTTTTGCCTGGAGCGCATAACTTTTGGCTGTCAAAAAGCAAAATCGTGATAGCTTGGTATTAATTTTCAGCGCACGTCCGGCATTCGGGCAATTCAATGCGGCTATTGATTCTAGAAGATGAGCCACATTGGCAGCAGCACATCCTTGAGATTGCTGAGGCGAGTCCTGAACTTGAAATTGCAAGCGTTTGCACAAATCTTGCTGAAGCCGTCACAGCGATAAAATCTGTCGATTTCGACATGATGGTAGTCGACCTCGGCCTTCCAGACGGAAGCGGCGTCGATGCAATCCGTTTGGCAAGACGGCAATGCGCTAAGGCTGACATTTTGGTGGCGACGGTTTTTCGCGGATGAGAGCAGCGTCGTCGCTGCGATCTGCGCGGGTGCGACGGGATATATTGTGAAGGATAGCACACCCACAAGGATGGATCGCAGCGATAGCCGATTTGCGTGCGGGACACTCACCGCTCAGCCCGAAGATTGCTCGGCATATCCTTCGCCGGTTGCAAGAGCCTGCCCGAGTTCGTCGAATTGGCCCACTGGCGCCAGTCGAGGATCGGTCAATTGATCTGACCAAAGAACAGAAAGAGGTAGCACTTACAGCTCGGGAAAACGAAGTCTTGAAATTAGTTGCGAAGGGGTTCTCGTTGGTTGAAGTTGCGCGCATTCCGCATGTTTGGCATGCCACCACGAGAACGCACGCAAAAAGCATCTATCTGAAACTTGAAGTGAGTTCTCAGGGCGCTCAGTGGATTGCAGCGGGGTAACCTTTCAAATTCGGATGTGACCAGCGGCGTTCAGTCGTCATTGGACGAACTTCGGCTCCTGATCGATGCGCGAAGCGCGAGTACCGACACGTTAGTCGATGCAATCTCAAACCTCCGACATCGCCTGGATTCTCGGCTCGTGCCACTCGGTGTCGAAACTGAGTGGGAAGTTGTGGACGGAGCCGAAGACCTCATCCTCGGCGCTGAAGCCACACTTTACGTCCTGCGTATAGTTCAGGAAGGCGTTTCTAATGCAGTACGGCATGGAAGGGCGACAAGAATTGTATCTCGTATTAGTCATCGCTGCCTCGACAAAGAATGCGCGAATGACGCGAAGGCTTTGAGGGGTGTCCTCTCAATTACGGATAACGGTTGTGGTCCCGAGCGGGCTTCCTCATCTTCTAAAGGAAATGGTCATGGTCTAAAGTCAATGAAGTTGAGGGCCGCCGCTTTAGGTGGCGAATTTAATCTTCAACGGATCGATCTATGCACTCGCGCGGAGTTGACATTTACTTGCAGCTAAACGGGCGCTTCTGAACGCTAATTTCGGAGCTAACAGGCGCGGCTGAGGCATCAACCGTTGGCACAACGTCGGACAGTATACTGGAGACGTCAAACGGCCTTCAATATCGTCCCGTAGATAGGTTAGGATTATCACAAGCACGTCGAATCCAAATGCCTTCTGGATATTTCCGTCCAGGACGCACGACAGAGAGTGAGTATGGACGAGGTCGGACGGATCACAAATTTGATTGGAGGCGTATACGACGCTGCACTCGACCCCGGTTTGTGGGAAACTGTGCTAAGGGAAACGTGTGAGTTTGTTGACGGCTGCGCATCATCCCTGCTGTCGCAGGATTCCGCTCACAAGAGCGGTCAATTTTACTTTTCATGGGGTGACGATCCGTTTTACACAAATCTGTAT
>JBOHIT010000309.1:0-16213 GCA_050726155.1 Bradyrhizobium sp. | reverse complement strand
CCACGCTGCTGAGCAACCGGCCGGGTTATCCGACCATCCGCGGCCGCGTGCTGGAGGCGCAGCTGGTCGCCGACCTCCTGCGCGGGATCGAGGAACGCGGCGCGGTCGACACATCAAGCATGATTTTGTCCGGCTATCTCGGCTCGCCCGAAATCGCCGTCGTGGTCGCGGACTTCGTGGCACGCGCCAGGGCCGGCAATGCTGCGATTCAATATGCCTGCGATCCCGTGCTCGGCGATCGCGACCGCGGCCTGTTCGTCCACGCCGAGATCCCGCCGCTGGTCCGCGACCGGCTGTGCGGTCTCGCCGATATCATCACTCCCAATCATTTCGAGTTCGAATGGCTGTGCGGGACGAAAGCCAGCACATCGGACCAGATGATCGAAGCGGCGCGCGCGCTGATGGCGCGCGGGCCAACGACGGTCGTCGTCACATCGGCCGAACTCGACGACACGCCGGACGGCCAGATCGAGACCCTTGCCGTCGAACGTTCCATGGAATCATTCAAGGCCTGGCGCGTGCGCACGCCGAAACTGCCCATCAGCCCGAACGGGACCGGCGACCTGTTTGCCGCGCTGTTCGTGTCCGCGCGCGTGCAGGGACAGGATACACCGGATGCGCTCGGCCACGCCGCCTCCGCCATATCAGCTGTGCTGGAACGCACCGCCGCGCGCGGGACCGAGGAGATGCGCATCGTGGAGAGCGCCGACCAGTTGGTCCGCCCGCCGCGCCGATTCGACGCCGTCGCCATTGGCGGACCGTAGGCGGAATTTTGAGCTAATTGTTGCCTTCCAATTTACCCCGGCGTATTTCTGGGATGCTGCGAATTCGAACGCGTCGTACGGGAGAACCCTTGCCAGCCTGGAATTTCGGCCCCACCGAACAGGAATTTGCCGATGCGGGCCTTGATTCCACGCGCTGGGTCAGGGCGCTCACTTCAATAGCTTCGGCTACCGGCAGCTTTGGCGCCGTCATGTTGCCCCTCGCGGGCGACGCCCTTCCGAACGTCCCCTATACCGAAAATTGTACCGGCGCGATGGAAGACTATTTCCGCGATGGATGGCACGCGCGGGATGAGCGAATGCGTACCGTCCCGACGCTGACGCAATGCGGGGTCGCCGATGACTTCGACGGCCACAGCGTCGATGAGATCGCCAGACATCCCTACTACCAGGAGTTCCTCGCCCCGCACCGCCTGCGCTGGTACGCCGGCGTCAAGGTCGCCTGTGGCGACGACCTTTGGGCGGTGGCGCTGCAGCGCACGATCGACCAGGGACCCTTTACGGCGGAGGAGAAAGCCGAACTGGCACGGCTATCGGGCCGGCTCTCGACCGGCGCCGCGATCGCTCGCGCGCTGAGCGCGTCCGCCGCCGCCGGTGCGCTGGAAGCTTTTGAAATGAGCGGCACGGCCGTGGTCCTGATCAATCGCCTTGGCAACGTGTTCAAGGCCAATCAATCGGCTGAACGCCTTCTGGTCGATGACATCCAGATTGTGAGAGGCCAGCTGGTCGCAAGAGATGCGCGGGCGACTTCAGCCTTGAATCGTGCCATTCACAATTTGTTGTGGCGTTCGACCGGTGGACTTTCCGCGCCGGTCGCGTTGCCTCGTGCGTCACGCCGGCCGCTGCTGGCGTACCCGGCAAGACTGTCGGATTCGACGGCCAATGCGCTGGCCGATTGCCAGGCCATGGTTATCCTGATCGATCCGGACAGCAGATCTCCAACGCCGGAAATGAACTTGCGAACCGTATTTCGCCTGACCGATGCGGAAGCGAGACTCGCGACCCAATTGGGCCTCGGCGAGTCCCTGGAAAAAGTGGCCGATCAATTCGGGATCGCAAAAGAGACCGCGCGGAGCCAACTCAAGAGCATCTTCACCAAGACTGGCGTACATCGACAGGCCGAGCTGGTCGCGATGCTGTCAAAACTGCTGTGAGCTGCATGCAAGTTGCGGTCATCGGTGCAGGCGCGGTCGGATGCTATTATGGCGGACTGCTGCTGCGAGCCGGACATGAGGTGACGTTCGTCGGCCGGCCACCGCATGTCGATGCCATCAACGCAAATGGCCTGCTGCTCGACACCAAAACGTTCAGAGGACACCTGCCCGCCAAAGCCGCGACCGACACGGCAACCCTCCCCGCGCCCGACCTGGTGTTGGTGTGCGTCAAGTCGGCCGATACCGAACAGGCCGGCCGGTCGCTGGCCGGACGGCTGCGGCCGGAAACATTGCTGCTCAGCCTGCAGAACGGCGTCGACAATGCACCGCGGCTTGTCGCCGTCACCGGCCACGCCGTCATTCCCGTCGTCGTCTATGTCGGCAGCGAGATGGCCGGGCCCGGCCATGTCAGGCATCACGGTGGCGGCGACCTCGCGGTCGGCGCCTCACCTGCGAGCGAAAGGCTGGCGCAAACGCTGCGGGCCGCCGGCATCGGCGTCACCATATCCGACGACATCGATGTCACGCTGTGGAGCAAGCTGATCATCAACTGCGCCTTCAACGCGCTGTCCGCAGTGGCCGGCATTTCCTACGGACCGATGCTGGAGGTCGAAGGCACCAGCGATGTCGTTGGCTCCGCGGTCAGCGAGGCGATCGCGGTCGCCCGTGCCAGCGGCGTATCGATCCCCGCGAACATGCTGGCGCAGATTCTGAAAATCCCGACCAACATGCCGAATCAGAAATCGTCCACGGCGCAGGATCTGGTACGCGGAAAACCGAGCGAGATCGACTTCCTCAACGGCTATGTCGTGCGCAAGGGCGTGGAACTCGGCATACCCACGCCGACCAATCGAGCGCTGCAGGTGATGGTGAAGCTGGCGGAGCGGGCCAGGGAATTGTCCGGGAGCGGACCTACCTAGGCTCAGGATCTACGCACATCCGTACAACTACCGGGGAGAGCTTTGGAAGCCCGTGGCGCATCCAGAATCATGGCATGAAGCGTGCATGGTTCCAACTAACCGGGTGATTCCCTATCTACGAAGGATGCCATGCTCGTTACTCTTGTCGCCGTTCTCTGCAACGGCCAGCTATGCCTGGAGAAAGTCGTCACCAACAGTGAACAATCCGGCATCACCATGACGGCCTGTATGGTCAATGCGCAAATCGGCATCGCCGATTGGCTCGCCAAGGGGCCCTATCACCACTGGAAACTGCAACGATACAAGTGCGTCGCGGGCAACTACGTTCCCAAGAACGAAGTCTGAAGAATGGGCCGACCTCGGGGGTGAGAGGTTCGGGCCGCTACTGCACGACGTCGAGTTTCACGTTGGTAACGCCCTTGCCAATCATTCCGAGCGCGTTCGCGGCGGAATAAGAGACGTCGACGACGCGCCCCTGGACGTAGGGACCGCGGTCGTTGACCCGCACCGTCACCGACTTGCCGCTCGCGACATCGGTGACGCGCAGTTTGGTGCCGAACGGCAGCGTCGGATGCGCCGCGGTCATCGCCATCGTGTTGAAACGTTCGCCGCTCGCGGTCTGGGTTCCCTCGGTGTAGAAGCTGGCCACCCCATGCGCGGCCGTCTTGGTGTCGCCGGCATCCCGGCGTGGCGGCGACGGGGTTTGCCTTCGCATCGCGACCACGCGGCGTTTGATGGCCGGCGACGCCGTTCGATCGTGGTCAAGCGACGCCACCTGGCTGGTGCGCAATTCCGACTTCTGGCTGACGACCGAGGACTGCGCGCAAGCCGCAAGCGACGCCGCCGCCACGCTGACGGCAAGCCATCGCACGAGTTCGCCGACACGCACCGAAGGTGCCCGGCTCTGCTTTCGGTTCGTTTCGAACTCGGCGTACGAGGTACCAGCGCGGTCGATGGACATGTTGCGATCCCCAACTTGCGCCCCAGCCCAAGCCGAAAACCAACACGCCTATCGTCCGAATCCAATCGGGGCAGAACCGGGGCCAGAAAAAGTCAGGCCGGTCCCGCTACCGCAATTCCCTTCGAGTGTGGTGATTGGGTCACAGCGCGCGCGCCGGCTGTATGCCGGCGTTTGTCCGGTGAACAGACTTCGTCAGTTAGGTATGACACTCGAAGCACGGACAACGTCGTTTTGCTTAACCCTCGCGCGCTTCGATTTTCGCGGGGCAGCGCTACAGACTGGCTTCGCCTCCTCCGCCGGGAGGTTCAAGGCATCAACCATCTCATCAAGGACCGCTTTGTAGGCAACGCTCGCTTCCTGCGAAGGCGCACCTTTGGGAAGGGCTCTCTCCAATTGCGCTGGTTCCGGCTGTACAGGCTCGATAGCCCCATGATCGAACCGCACGCGCTCGAGTTTCTCCCCAACAAACCAAACGCAGAGGACGCCGGTGATTTTGTTGTCGTCAAAAATATCCGTGTTGACCGTATCGACGGTCATGGTCGGCCCGCCGGATTTGAGCACCACGAGATCGCCTGACTTGATTCCGGTCATTGGTAAAATCCACGGTCAAATATCCGAATCGAGGCATGGTTGCACTGCAACAATAGCAAATCACGGCACCCGGCTAAAGGTGCCTGGAGCGGTTCTCACAGTAATTAGGGAACTCGGCGTTTCAGCCCGCCGGGTTTCAGGTGCTATCCTGCGTAGCCGTGAAAAACTTCGTCCCGTCGAAAAAACGGTTCGGCCGATTGAACACCGAGATGAAGGTCGCGCCGTTGGGCGAATGGGCGACATGGATGTTGCCGCCCGGCCGCCAGACGAAGTCACCCGCGCCGCAGCTGCCCTCGGCATCTTCCAGCGAACCTTCGAGCATAAAGGTCTGTTCGAGCGCGGTGTGCTCGTGCAGCGGCACGATTGCGCCAGGTGCCATCTTGAACAGGATGGTCGAGCGCCCTTCGTCGTCCTTGTAGAGGATCTTCATCTCAATGCCGTCGAAGTCGGTCGGCTGCCAGGGCATCGACGATGCCGCGACGAAGGTCGAGCGAAGTTCGGGCGGATTGACGGGCACCGGCTTGTTCATGGCTGCTTCTCCGCGTTGCCAATCGTGCTCAGGATATCTCGTAGACGGACACTTTATCCGCGATGCCGCTCAACGCCACGATTCTGGGGATTGGCTTCAACCCCTTAGTCTCAAGCAGGGACCGGGCGCGCGCGTTCTCCACCACGGATTCGGTCACCACGATCGAGCGTGACGCCGCAAGGCCCTGGACGCGCGAGGCGATGTTCACCGTCTGGCCAAAATAGTCCTGCTGGGCATTGAGCGTGACCGCAAGGCACGAACCTTCATGGATTCCCATCTTCAGGCTCAGGCTCTGATGCTGACGTTCGGCGCCAAGGTCACTCATCGCCTCGCGCATGCGGATCGCGGCGGCAATGGCGCGGTCCGGCGTCTCGAAGGTCGCCATCACGGCGTCGCCAATGGTCTTGACGACCGCGCCCCGCTCGGACGCGATGATCTCCTGCAACAGCCTGAAATGCTCGTTGACGAGATCGAAGGCGGTGAGGTCACCGACGCGCTCATAGAGTTCGGTGGAGTCCCTGAGATCGCTGAACAGGAACGTCAGGCTCAAGATCTTGAGACGCTGGCCGATCGCGAGCGTGTCGGTCCGGTAGATATCGCGAAAAGTCTGGTTGGTCAGGAGGCGCGTCGCGGTAAGAACCGGCTTGCGCCGGGTCAGGATGGCATCCAGCGCGGCGTTCGCGACCCATACCGCCGGCAACACGCGGCCGTCGGTCCGGTTTTCCAGCACCAGCCGTAGCGGCCCGGGACGCAAGCCGACGGTGTCGACGGGAACCTGGACCTTGTTGAAGATCACGGACAGGTTCTGGCGTTCGCCGGCCTCCTCGCCTTTGACCTCGATGAATTGGGCCGCATGGGTCACGGGATCGAACACGATTACCGTGCCCTCGGGCACCTGCAGGGAAAGGATCGCCCTCTCGCCCGGCGGCAGGTCGACCATTTCGAGCGTGACCTCACTCAGCAGCTTCTCGGGATCGCCGGGAAGATCGATCGCCGAACTCCAGAACACCTGGCGATAATATTCGGCCGCCGACAAATCGTCGGGCGCGTGGGCCGCTATCTTCCGCACGCGCGGGCTCACCGTGAAGGTCACTTCGACCAGATTGTCGAGGGTGGTCTCGTAACCCGCGGCACAGAAAGCGCAATTATACTGCGCGCTGTTGAGCGTCTTGAGGCTCTTGTTGGCGGAAAGCACCCCGGCGCAGCTTGGGCACATCACGTTCCATGTCATCTCGAACATCCCGAGACCGACCGCATTCAGCAGCGTGGCAATGACCCGCTCTTCGTCGAGGCCCTCCTTCGCTGCGAGCTCAAGGGCGTTCATCTTGTTCAAGGCATGATCCGGGGCATCCCGAACCATGCGCTCGAGCATGTCTACAACGTTCCCGTCGGCCGACTGGCGCAGAGCCGCAAATAAGGTCTCGGTTTCGGTCATACGAGGATGCTACCCGAAACGAGGCAACGGGAACACCAGCTAAGCGACCTCCGTCGCGGTCACCGAAACGCGCCGGTTGTCAAAAAATCGTCATTCCGAACGACCCGTCCCATCGTGCCCAACGAGCGACGGCTGAATTCCGCCAACGTGATCCGGATCACGGCCGGGCCTCCGTCCTCCGAGCGAAACTGCCGCACATCAATAATCCGCTCACCCCAAAGGAGAACGCCGTGACGTATGATCGCGATACCGACGTGCAAGAACTCACCGCTGAGCAGCTCGACCTCGTGGCGGGCGGGTTCCTGATGCAGGAGATGATGGCCAGCCTGAAGCTGATGGGAGAGATGCTCTCGAACGTCAGTAGAACGCGCTCCGAAATCAGCATGACATTTGCACGCAACGCGCGGGCATAAGTCTCGGAATCGCCTCGCCCCAAAAGTGAAAAGGCCGGCGGGCGTTACGCCACCGGCCTCTCTTGCAACTGCCGGCTCACGTCCGGTTCCGCTGCGATTCCATAACGGAAATCCTGCGCGACCATGGTTAATCAGACGTCAACGAAATCGGCGTGATCTGAATCACGGAGCGGCGCGATTCGCGCCGTTATGGTCGCAGTCACATTACGGGACATGCCCGTAATTCCCCGTCGGGAATCTACCGGAATATCCAGCGGAATCCACCGCTGTTATTTTTCGAATGCAGATTCGCTTTCGTGCGAGGAGACCAAGATGGCCCAGATCGATTCACGTCAGGTCTATTTCCACTGCTCAAGCTCGCGCGAAGTTCGCGTCGATCAGTTCGGTGCTGTCGTGAGCAACCTCGCCGAGGCGCGCGACCGCGCCGCCTCCGTGGTGCGATCGCTGGTCATGGAAGCGAGCGCGGAAGACTGGCGCGACTGGGTCGTGCATGTCAGCGACGACTTCGACGACGAGATCTTCGAAGTCTCCTTCGCATCCGTTCTCGGCAAGCCGCATTGAGGTTGCCATGACCCGCCGCATCGATCTCATCGTGATGGAATGGCGCCGTCTGATCGACCGCGCCTTCGACGGCTACCGGCCCGAGCGCCACTATATGCGCGGCCCGGGGCCGAAATGGTACGCCAAGCATCGCGCGGCAGGCGCGGTGCTCTGAGAGCGCATCAATACGGCGGCGCCTTCTTCGCCCGCTGGGCCTTCGCCGCCTCCGCCCACCAGTCCAGATCGTCGGCAAAGCGCGGAAACGCGTGCGTCAGCGCCTTGCCGCCGTCGCCGGTCGGTTTGCCCTCGGCATCGAGCGTTTGCCCGATCGGCCCGACCGCAATCGAGGACGAGATCACCACCATACCCATTTCGGAGAGCGTGCCATGCCACGCCATCGCGGCGCGCGCGCCCGAGAAGCGGCCGGCCGAGTAGCTCGCAATGGCGGCAGGCCGCCAGAACCATTCTTCCAGAAAATGATCGGTGAGATTCTTCAGACCCGGCTGCATGCCCCAATTATACTCGCCGGTGACGAACACAAATCCGTCGGCATCGCGGATTTTTCCGGCCAGCGCTTCAACCGCCGCCGGCGCCTGGCCTTTCGGATGTTCCTTGTACATCCGGTCCAGCATCGGCAGACCGACCGCCTTGGCGTCGATCAGTTCGACATCGGAGCCTCTGGCGCGCAAGCCGTCGACAATGAATTGGGCGAGGCGGATGCCCATGCGGTCGGAGCGATAGGAGCCGTACAATACGAGAATGCGATGGGTCATGATGGCGGCAGGCTAACACGGCCACCAGGGGTTTCGCTATCGCGGCCAAGGCAATAAGGCGCAACAGGCGCGCGCCGGCGCCCTAAAGGGTATCGCCGGTGCGATCCAAACGATGCTCGTTCCGGGGCAGCGACAGGCCGCGAAAGAAGCCGATCATGCCCCAGAAAAAGACGCCGAGCGCCAGCGTCACGCCGGCATATTCAATTATGATTTCCACGTTTTCCATGCCCCTTGGTCGCGGCGGGCGGCAAAGGGTTCACGGGCAACGCGCCATCAGCTCTGGTGCGGTCCCCGCATCATCTTCATGGCGTCCTCGACATGGCGCCATTCACTGGCCTCCTCGGCCTCGCCCTTGCGCTCGCAGGCGATTGCGTTTTGAGCCGCCTGGGCAATCGCCGCCGGGCCGTGCTTCTCGAGCATCTGCCGCGCGATGGTGTGGATTTGCATCTCGGATGTCATGTCGCACTCTCCTGAGGTTGGCGCCGCAGGAACCGGTTCCACCGCTGGCTGCGGCCTGATCAGAGAACCGCCGAACCGGCCCGCGCGTTCCACGCCGGGCGCCCCCTCATCCGGGTTCCGCCTCAGATTTCCCCAAGCTCGGGCGGCTCGAACCAGTTCGTCAGCGACAGGCCGCCATCGATCGTGATCGCTGCCCCCGTGACATAGGCCGATACCCGGTTCGACAGCACCGCCAGCGCCAGCGGCGCCAGGTCCTCGGCCTGACCGAGACGGCCGAGCGGAATGTGCTTTGCCAGCGACGGGTCGGCGACAAAGCCGCCGGCGGCAATGGCGCCGGGCACCAGCGCGTTGACGCGGATACCGAAGCGGCCGAACGTTTTTGCAAGCTCCCTCACCAGCATCGCCATGCCGGCCTTGGCGGTCGAATAATGCGGCAGGTTGCGCGGCGTGCCGGCATGCAGCGAGGTCAAGAGCAGGAACGAGCCGGGCTCCTTCGCGGCAATCAGCTCCCGCGCCAGTTCGCGCGCGAGGTGGAAGCCGCCCTCGAGATTGACGGCATGCATCTGCGCCCACGTCTCGGTGCTAACGGCCATGGCGTGATCGGCCTCGCGCCGCGGCGGCGAGGCGCTGTGCACGAAATGCGTCACCCGCCCGATGGTGGATTGCGCATGCTTCAGCAGCGCTTCGCGCGCAGCGGCATTGGCGAGATCGCCGACCCACGGCACCGCCAGCCCCGGTTGCGGCGAAGCCTTGATCGCGGTAACGACCCGCTCCTCGCTGATATCAGCGAATACGGTCCGCATCCCCTCGCCGACCAGCGCCTGCGCGATGGCCCGGCCGATGCCGTTGCCGGCGCCGGTGACCAGCGCGGCCTCGCGCGCCGGATCGAATGGTTTGCTCAACAGGCTCATGGCGTCGTCAGATACCACATTTCTTTCGCGGCCCGGCTGCAAAACACAAGCGCCGGGTGCCATAGTCCGATCAATTGCCGCAAAACGGCATCAAGTCGGCAAAAGTCCGCATCGGAGGGATAATGGCCTTGAAGGAATCTCACGTTACGGGCGTGTCCACCACCGTCCGCGATGTCACGCTCGGCCAGTTGCTGGAGCAGACCGCGCGGTCGGCACCGGATCGGATCGCGCTGATCGCGGGCGTCCCCGATCCTGCGGCGCGCCGGCAATGGACCTACGCCGAGCTTCATGGCGAGGCGCAGCGCACCGCGCGCGCCCTGCTCCGCCGCTTCAAGCCGGGCGAGCGGATCGCTGTCTGGGCCTACAATCTGCCGGAATGGGTGATGATGGAATTCGGCGCCGCGATGGCCGGCATGGTGCTGGTCACCGTCAATCCCGGCTTTCGCGCCAACGAAGTTGAATATGTGCTGAAGCAGTCCCGCGCGGCCGGCGTGTTTGTGGTGCCGGCGTTCCGCGGCAATCCGATGCTGGAAACGGTGCGCGAGGTCGCAGCCCGCTGCCCGGAATTGCGCGAGATCATCTCATTCGAGGACTGGGCGTCCTTCATCGCCGGCGGCGACGACCGCGGCATCGCGCTGCCGGACGTCAAGCCGACCGATCCGGTCATGATCCAGTATACGTCGGGCACCACGGGATTTCCGAAGGGTGCGCTGCTGCATCACCGCGGCCTTGCCAACAACGGTGCCGACACCGCCATGCAGATGGGGGTCGAGCCCGGCGACGTCTTCGTCACCACGATGCCGCTGTTCCACACCGGCGGCTGCGTCTGCTGCGTGCTGGGCGCGGTGTCGCGCGCGGCGACCCAGGTGCTGCTGGAGGCGTTCGAGCCCGGCCTGGTGCTGGAAATGTTTGCGACCTATCGCGGCAACGCCATGGTCGGCGTCCCCACCATGCTGGTGGCGATGCTGGAACATCCGTCTTTCGTCACCACCGATTTGTCGTCGGTGAAGGCAATCTGTTCCGGCGGCTCGACAGTGCCGGCCGCCCTCGTAACACGGCTCGAGAAGGAGCTCGGTGCGCCCTTCACCATCGTATTTGGCCAGACCGAATGCTCGCCGGTGGCGGCGATGACCAAAACCACCGATACCATCGAGGATAAAGCCGGCACCATCGGGTTGCCGCTGCCGAACATGGAAAACAAGATCGTTGATCCCGACACCGGCAAGACCGTACCGATCGGCGAGATCGGCGAGTTCTGCACGCGTGGCTACCATGTCATGCTCGGCTATTTCGAAATGCCGGACGCGACCGCCGCTTCGATCGATTCCGATGGCTGGCTGCATACCGGCGACCTCTGCGCGATGGATGCCCGCGGCTATTGCACCGTCGAGGGCCGGCTCAAGGACATGATCATCCGCGGCGGCGAGAACATCTATCCGCGCGAACTCGAGGAGCTGCTATTTCGCCATCCCAAGATCAGCGAGATCGCGGTGGTCGGGCTGCCGCACGAAAAATGGGGCGAGGAAGTCGCCGCCTTCATCCGCCCAGCGCAGGGAGCCCTGATCGACAAGGAGGAACTGTCAGCCTACATGCGGGCCTCGCTCGCACCGCACAAGACGCCAAAACACTGGTTCGTGGTCGAGGCGTTTCCGCTGACGGGGTCCGGCAAGATCCAGAAATTCAAGCTGCGCGAGCGTTGGGTAAAAGGGGAACTGACGGCGCTGTGATGAGCCAGACGCTTTGCAAGGTTGTGGCGGACGACAGCCGGCGATAGCCTATCAATAACCAGAGAAGTCCAGGGAGATTCCGATGCGCTGTGCTCCATTGTTGTTTGGATTGGTACTTGTCACGATGCCAGCGCATGCCGCCCCACGCGCAGAATATGTCACGATGGTGTTGCAGGCATTCGCGGCCAAGGTGGAATGTCCCGGCACTGAAATCGTCTATCAGGATCTGGTGCAGAAGGCCCAGGAGATGCAGCAGCCGGATGGCACCACCGAACAAGTGCGCAAGGCCATCGCCTACATGCATACCGGCGGAAAAATGGGCGAGCGTGCGGACGACGGGCTGATGCAGGAGGTTGCGATCGCGACTCGGACGACGGACCTCGACCAGAAGCGTCTCGGCATGTCGACCTGGTGCGAGACCCAGAAGGGCAGGCTTGCCGGCTTCATCCGCGCCAAGAACTAGCGCTTGTTTTGCGAAACAGGGCACGCAGTGCGCAACCTGGTTCATCGGCCGGCCGGCTTTGCAACTACCCGCTGCGCCGGTAGCCCTGGATACATCGCTTGTGCTTCTAAACCGCTTTCAAGCCGCGGAAAAACGGCCTAATCTCACCTCCACCATCTGCGGGGAACCACGATGCGAACCCGCGTCAGGAAGACCGCGCACGTACTGGAGCGCCTTGGCCTTGCGATGGCCGGCGCTGCGAGCGGCCTGTTTGTAGCTGCACTGGTCGGCACCAGCATTGCGCATTTCACCTCACAGGCTTTCCTGCTTTTGATGATGCTCGGCGGCGCCGTCGGATTCTATCTGGGCATCGATACTCCGCCGCGGCCGTTCCATCCCGCCGACGGTGCACCGTCGGATGGCAGATGGGATGGCAAGATCGATGCGCCGGAATTGCTCAGCGCGGTCGGCACATTCCTCGCCGCGGGTGCCGCCTTTGCCTCCGTCGGCGTGATCGTGCTGCGGCACGATCCGCACCTCGCCTGGACCTGGATGATCATGGCGGGATGGGTATTTGGCGTCACCATGCAGATCATCGCCGGCGCCATTGCACGCTGGCGACGGTGAGATGCTACCCATGTTTCGTCATGGCCGGGCATAGCCGTCTGAAGGACGGCGTCGCTTCCGCTCGCCTATGCCCCGGCCATCCACGCCTTCTCTTTCATGTTGCGGCCAAGACGTGGATGCCCGGCACCCGGTCCGCCAAGGCTTCGACGGGGCCACGAGTCCTCGGCCGGCCGAAGCTTTAGCGAAGGCGGCAAGGCCGGGCATAACGAGATTCGCTGATCCGCATCAAAATGGCCGCGCAACGTTTCCTACCGGTCGGACCGACCGATGACCGCCATCAGTTCCGATATCTTCTGACGTTGATCGCCCTTGTCGCCGCTCGCAATCGCATGCTCGACGCAATGTGAGACGTGATCCTTCAACACCTCTTCCTCGACGCGCCGGAGTGCGGCACGCACGGCCGAGATCTGCGTCACGATATCGATGCAGTAGCGGTCCTCGTCCACCATCCTGGACAGACCACGGACCTGGCCTTCGATGCGGCTCAAACGTTTTTGGCAGGATGCCTTGATGTCTTTTCTCATGCCGCCTATATACCCCTACAGGGTATGGGTTGCAAGGGACTGCATTCGCGATGAGCCACGACAACAAGAAGCCGGAAGCCAGCAATTCTGAAAGGAAGGCCAACCCGGACCACGCCACTTCGAAATCGTGTTGCGGCGGCGTCCATGGCCACCACCACGATCATCAAGCCCCCGCCAAGGTGCTCGACCCCGTCTGTGGAATGACGGTCGATCCCGTTACCAGCAAGCATCACCTTGATCACGACGGCCACGCTTTTCATTTCTGCTCGGCGGGCTGCAAAACGAAGTTCGCGGCCGACCCCGGGAAGTATCTGGAGAAAGCGGAAGCGAAGGCCGATGTGCCCGTGGGCACGATCTACACCTGCCCGATGCATCCCGAAATCCGAAAGGTCGGTCCCGGAAGCTGTCCGATTTGCGGCATGGCACTGGAGCCCGAGGTCGCGAGCCTCGACGCCCCGCCCAATCCCGAACTCGCCGACATGACGCGGCGCTTCTGGATCGGACTTGCGCTGTCCGTACCGCCGGTGGTGCTCGAGATGGGCGGCCATGTCGTCGGCGGTCACGGCCTCGTCGACCCAACGCTGTCGAACTGGATTCAACTGGCGTTCGCGACGCCCGTGGTGATATGGGCCGGCTGGCCGTTCTTTGTGCGCGGCTGGCAATCGCTGCTCACGCGCAATCTCAACATGTTCACGCTGATCGCGATCGGCACCGGCGTCGCCTATCTCTACAGCCTGATTGGGACACTGGCGCCCGGAGCGTTCCCGACCACCTTCCGGGGGCATGGCGGCGCCGTTGCGGTCTACTTCGAATCCGCCGCCGTCATCACCGTACTCGTGCTGCTCGGCCAGGTGCTGGAGTTGCGCGCCCGCGAAGCGACCTCGGACGCCATCAAGGCCCTGCTGCAGCTGGCGCCGAAGACCGCGCGCCGCGTCAGCGACGACGGCGCCGACCATGAAGTCGAAATCGACAGCCTCGCGGTTGGCGACAAATTACGGGTCCGCCCCGGCGAAAAGGTGCCTGTCGACGGCGTCATTCTCGAAGGCCGCTCTTCGCTCGATGAATCGCTGGTGACGGGCGAATCCATGCCGGTCACCAGGGAGGCTGGGGCCAAGGTGATCGCGGGCACGCTGAACCAGTCCGGCGGCTTCGTGATGGGCGCGGAGAAAGTCGGCCGCGACACGCTGCTGTCGCAGATCGTCCAGATGGTCGCGGACGCGCAGCGCTCGCGCGCGCCGATCCAGCGGCTCGCCGATCAGGTTGCCGGCTGGTTCGTTCCCGCCGTGATTGTGGTCGCGCTGATCGCCTTCGGCGCCTGGTCGTATTTTGGGCCGGAACCGCGGATGGCCTTTGGTCTCGTGGCCGCCGTGAGCGTGTTGATCATCGCCTGCCCCTGCGCGCTCGGCCTTGCGACGCCGATGTCGATCATGGTCGGCGTCGGACGTGGGGCGCAGGCCGGCGTGTTGATCAAGAACGCCGAAGCCCTCGAGCGCATGGAACGGGTCGACACGCTGGTGGTCGACAAGACGGGTACGCTCACCGAAGGCAAGCCGAAAGTCACGGCAATCGTCGCCGCGGCGGGGTTCGAGGAGAACGAAATCCTGCGGCTCGCGGCCAGCGTGGAGCTTGCAAGCGAACATCCCCTCGCCGACGCCATCGTGCGGTCTGCCCAAGAACGGCAACTGGAGCTGGGCAAGGTCGAGGAATTCGACTCCCCCACCGGCAAGGGTGCCACCGGCAAGGTCGACGGCAAATCCATCTTGCTCGGCAACTCGAAATTCCTGAGCTCGCTTGGCGTCGATACGCATTCGCTTGACGCGAACAGCGAGCGCATGCGCGCCGATGGCGCCACCGTCATAAACATCGCCGTCAACGGCAAACTGGAGGGATTGTTCGCCATCGCCGACCCCGTCAAGGCGTCCACGCCAGCCGCGTTAAAGGCGCTGGCGGAGGAAGGCGTCAGGGTCATCATGCTGACCGGCGACAACAAGACCACGGCGAACGCGGTCGCGCGGCAGCTCGGAATAGCGGATGTCGAGGCCGACGTGCTTCCGGATCAGAAGAGCGCCGTGGTCGCAAAATTACAAAAGGCCGGGCGGATCGTCGCCATGGCCGGCGACGGCGTCAACGATGCGCCGGCGCTGGCCGCGGCCGAAGTCGGCATCGCGATGGGAACCGGCACCGATGTGGCGATGGAAAGCGCCGGAATCACGCTCCTCAAGGGTGACCTCGGCGGCATCGTGCGTGCGCGAAAACTATCGCAGGCCACCATGCGCAACATCCGGCAGAACCTGTTCTTCGCGTTCATCTACAACGCCGCCGGGATCCCGATCGCCGCAGGTATCCTGTACCCGAACTTCGGCATCCTGCTGTCGCCGATCATCGCGGCCGCCGCCATGGCGTTGTCGTCGGTCAGCGTCGTCGGCAACGCGCTCCGATTGCGCGTCACGCGGCTGTGATCGGGCGTGCGCGCTTTGGAGATCATTAATCAAACTATCGCGCGCGCCACCTCCGTCCAAAAAAAATCCACAATGTCCGCTACCAAAGGAACTCCATTTTCGAAAAGGAGAACTTCCATGCGGTTTGGACACGCGATCTTCGTGGCAACGATCGCCGCCCTGCTCGCGGCGGCCGTACCCGGACTCGCCAAGAATGCCGAAACGCCGAAGGCGAGCGAGCCGACGGCGGCGTCCTGCCATTCCTACCAGATGGCCGCTGACGGATCGTGGACCGAACTGCCCTGCCAGGAACTCGGCGCTCCCACGCCGTCGCGCAAATCCGCGCCACGAAAGACGGATGAAGAGGACCGCTGAAGCTCGAATTACGTCATTGCGAGGAGCGCAAGCGAGAAGCAATCCATTCTTGCCCAGCGGGCACGTGGATTGCTTCGCTGGCGCTCGCAAATGACAGGCGCACCGTAAACCCCAGATTAATGCGCACCACCTAGGATCGAGGCCCGCAGTCCCCCGACCATCGTGAACGGCCAAAAATCCAATGAAAATCGGTACCCTCCTGACCGCCGCCATCGTCTCGCTTTCCACGGTGGGCGGTGGCCTTGCCGTCTACGTGGCCGTCACGAAATACCAGACCATGGACAGGGTATCGGTCGCCCAAAGCCGGCTGGCGGTGGTCCGGGCCATCGGCGAAATTCCGCGTTACATGAATCCGGAACGCGGCTTCGCCACCAACATCCTGTATGGGCCCGCCGTGGTGGACCCGAAGATGCGGTCGGAGCTGATCGAAAAGTACCGCAAGCAGACCGACGGCGCCCGCGACAAGATGAATGCGATTCGCAAGGACCTTTCCGCGCTGGACGATGGCGCCGCCGTCGGCAGCAGCATCGATGCCTTGAACGTGAAATTTGCCGCCCTGCGCGACGCCATGGACACGGCCATCGACGGTCCCGCCGATGCGCGCAAGGATGC
>JBOHIT010000308.1:0-5755 GCA_050726155.1 Bradyrhizobium sp. | reverse complement strand
GACCTCAAGCGGCTGACCGATCTCGCCGGGATGTTGAAGGATCCGATGGCAGAGGCGCAACGGCTTGAGCGTATCGCCGCCGCTCTTGAGGCTTATGCCAACGGCATCGCGAAGGCATCAATGGCGCTAGCAGATCCGAAAGTCGCTGAAATCCTCGCCCTGAAAAAGAATGCGCAGGATCTCAGGGCGCAATCCTCCGCAAGCGCATCTGCCGCATTCGCAAAAGACCCTTTGAAGGGCGTCGGCGAAGGTCCGTGGCGCGTCATGTTTGATACAGCCAAAGCATATTCCGAACTGCACGCCTTTCCCGGCGAAGCTTTCCCTGTCGTCAAACCCGACGCGCAATGCGTTTTGTGCCAGCAAACCCTGGACGCGGATGCCCAGGACCGGTTTACGCGGTTCGCGAGTTTTGTGACCAGCGCGATGAACGCAAAGGCAGCCGCCGCTGAAGGCGCAAGGGATGCCGCCCTCCTTGCCATCCGCCCCGTTACCCTTCCGATCGCCGAACTGGCTGCGGAAGCGCGTGACAACCTTATGCGCAGTTGCGCGCCGAAATCGTGTCACTGACGGCGGCGGCCAAGGATGCCAAGGCACTCGCAAGCGCGGATACCGGGGCGGCGGATGCCCTCCGCAAAGAACACGCCGAACTCTCGGGACGAAAGACCCTTCATGACAATCATGCCGAGTTGAAACGCCGTATCGACATTTATCAGCAGATCGCGAAGTTGCAGACGGCGTTGAAGGCCTGCGCGACCAAGGACATCTCGGATCAAGGCAGCAAGCTTCTTAAAACCCATGTCACCGAGGCGCTTTCGGCCGCGCTGGTCGATGAACAAAAGCAGTTGGGAATTACATCAATCCCCATCAACCTCTCCGACCGCACGTCGAAAGCGGTGATCAAGCACAGCATCAAGCTGAACGGCGCGACTCTCGCCGCAGACACGTCCGCCGTGCTGAGCGAGGGCGAGCATCGCGCTGTGGCCCTCGCCGCGTTCATGGCCGAACTGAAAATGTACCCGGGCAAAGATGCCATCGTGATCGATGACCCTGTGTCGTCACTGGATCATGTGCGCCGCGAGAAGGTAGCAGAACGACTGGTAGCCGAGGCCGAAGACCGACAGGTGATCGTCTTTACTCACGACCTGGTCTTCCTGTCCGAAGCTCGATACCACGCGACGAAAAATCACACGCCGATTCGCGTTCTGGGAATTCGGCGAGGCCCCAATGGCTTCGGCTCGCTTGATCCCGACGGAGAGCCCTGGTTAGCCAAGCATCTGGCCGGGCGCCGCCAATGGCTCACCGAGCAAATAGCCCGGCTGAAGAAGATGCACACAGATGCAAACCCCGACTATGAGATGCAGCTGCGCTTCTTCTATGACCGGCTGAGGGAAACTTGGGAAAAATTCATCGAGGAGCGATTATTCGCACAGGTTGTCTCCCGTTTTCAGCCGCAGGTGCAAACATTGCGTCTAAAGGAAGCCGTAATAGACGATGACCTCGTCAGCCATGTCTATTTTGGGATGTCCGAAGTCTCATCTTATACTGGTCATGATCGCCCGACGGGAAAAGGCGGAGCTTTGGCTGAACCGACGGAATGCGAGAAGCATCTGGCAGCTTTCATCGCGTGCCTCGATGAAGCTGATACCAAGTCGAAGGCAGCTATAAAATCGCGTGACGGTAAGATAAAACCGATGAAGGCGTAGCCGAATTTGTTTATTTTCGTCCGTACCCTTGAAGTCTATCCTGCTCGTCTCAAAAGGCCATCACGCAACGGCCCAAGTTAGATTTTCTGCCATCGACGCAATGCCGCCGACCACATCGCCATTTCGTCGGGCCCACAGCGCACGCGCAAGGCCCTCGGGGACAACTTCCCTGAACTTGCCGGCTTGGATGTTCGCCACGAACTCCGCAACGGTTGCCGGGTCGATAGCGCCCATCCCAGTTAGCTTTTGGAGAATGGGCACCAGCTCGCTTCCCTTGATCTTGGAGACGGACACACCTAGGTCATGCACGCCGGATTTGAGTCCCGCCATGGCAAGCGCGGCGCTGAAGACGGCGGTTGCCTGCGATCCCTTCCAGAGGAAGATATGCACATCGCGGTTCTCGGCTACCAAGGACTGCCGCTCGAGTTTTAGTTGACGGAAGGTCTCCCTGCCCTCGGCCAGCAACCCCTCAGCCTTGTCGTCGAGGTAGGACGGAACGTCGTCCGCGAGATATACGGCACGCATCTCGGCGATCAGGCGATCGTGTGCTGGCTCTCCGCCCGATGGCTCAAAACGCGGCACGACGCCACCCGGGTGTGGCGCCACCACGAGAGTCTTCGTCTGCTCGTCCAGATCCTGTACGATCCATCGTTGTCCAGCGAACACGACGAGGCCGTCCTTGTGAACTGGGTAGGTGATCGGCAATGTTCCGAGCGTTCGTCCGCCGACGGTAAGGCGCCATTCTTCTCCGGATTCGAACACCGCGAAAAAGCTGCGAGACTGAACCGTCTTCTCTCCCTCCTGCGCCAACATCAAAGTGCCGTCTGGAGCCTGCTCGATGAACCGAATTTCCTTCATCGCCAGATGGCGAAGCAGACCTGCGAAGTCCGACGAACTGATCGACGAAAACGGCCCCGGCCCGCACAATAGATCAAAGAGCGGCTTTGGGCGGATGCCGCCGCGTTCTGCAATCACCGAAAGTATCTGATGGACCAATGTCGAAGCCACCTCGGGAATGGCTCCCGCAGGCTCGACGAACCCTGCCAACAGCAGGCGAACGACCGCCACCGACCTGACCGTATTGGGACGAAGACGATCCAGGATGCCGGACTTCTGATCGATGTTCGGTTCTCTGAGATAGATGCGCAAGACCGATGGCGTTCCCCGACGTCTCCCGGTCCGACCCAATCTTTGCCGCAAGGACGACAAGGAGCGAGGCGCTCCGATCTGCGCCACCGATTTCACCGAGCCAATATCGACTCCCAGTTCGAGGGTCGACGTACACACTGCCGTTGTCGGCAGTTTGCCGTCCTTCAGCCGTTCTTCCAACTCTTCGCGAAGAACTTTGGAAAGACTTCCGTGGTGCGGATAAAATTCATTGGGGACATTGGATTTCTCGCACCGACGCCTGAGTCGATCGGCGGCCGACTCGACGGTTCTGCGGGATCCGCCGAAGACGAGATTGTTCGATCCGCGCAGCGTCTCGAACAAATGGTCCGCAATCGAATCCAGCGCAATCCGTCTCGGAAAATCTTCTTCGGTGCCCGCTCCTCCTTCCGCATGATCCGGGTCGTCCAGGTCGGGCGGTTCGACATATCCTCTGACCTGAAGACGCAATTCTGGCGCATCCGACTTCGCCTCTAGTATCTCGACGCGGTCGGGATCGGTCGGCCTTAGCCACGCGGCTGCTTGCCTGAGATCACCGATCGTGGCCGACAGCCCGACGCGGCGAGCCGGCTTAGCCGTCATGGCATCGATGCGCCGAAGCAGGCTCGCGACGTGAAGGCCCCTCGGCCCCTGAAGGAACGAATGCACCTCGTCAATTACGATGAAGTCCGCCGAACCCAGCAAGCGCCGGGCGTCGGCCGGCCGACGAGTGAACATTGCCTCGATCGATTCAGGCGTGATCAATGCAATGCCGTCCGGCCTTGCCAGTGCCTTCTTCTTTTCCGCCTGGGGCGCGTCGCCATGCCATTTGACGACCGGGATCTCCATGCTCTCGCACAGCTCTTCCAGACGGCGAAACTGGTCGTTGATGAGTGCCTTGAGCGGGCTGATGTAGAGAGCCGAGAACCCCGCTTGCTTGCGGTCGGCAATCGACGTCATTATCGGCAAGAATGCTGCTTCGGTCTTTCCGGCGGCCGTCGTCGCCGCGATCAGGATATCGCGGTCTCCTTCGAGAACAGAGACGATCGTCCGCGCCTGAATCTCACGAAGTTCGTCCCAACCCTGATCGCGGATCCAACGTTGAATCTTCGGATGCAGCCGATGGTAGGCGGCGTCAAGTCCCGATACGGAGGCTGGTGAGGTCATCGCTGTCTCCGGTTTGCGCACCGTCGCCGTGGACGATGTCGTCTTGCGCATGATCGTCCACGGCGATTTGCACGTCTCCCAGCAGTTCCTGCCACTTCGCCTCGGGATTCTGATCGAGAACCGCCAGCATCTGCACGAACGCCTTCACCGTCGTTCGCGGCGTACGGAAATACGCCTCGCCGATGCGGCGATTGCAGTGATCCATGAATGCCGTCAACGCCTCGTCGGGCACCAGAAATCGCGAAGGTTCGCCGGCCGCGAAGACCATCCGGATGTTGGACAACAGAACCAGAAGATCCTCGGGGGTGAGGCTCTGGAGCTTGATGATGGGACCGGACAAGTCGACAAGGCCCCCGGCAGCGAACCGGTTTTCGGCCAGTCGGGACTGAAGCGCTTCGTAGCTGTACAGCCCCCGCCTGGTATCCATCAGAAATTCGGGCGTACCGCACATCACGAAGCCGATATTCGCGGTGTTGCCTTGCAGAGAGTCGTTCACGATACGGAGGATCTGCTCGAAGTTCTGGTTTCGCGACTGGGAACTCTGCAGTTTGTAGATGTTGACCATCTCGTCGAAAATGACAAGAAGTCCAGCATATCCGGCGACCTTGGCCAGGCATGCCAGCGATTTGAGTGAATCGTATACGCTGTCGTCGTCGATTATCGTGCGCACGCCGAGCGCCTGGCGAGCCTCCGTCTTCGTTGAAAATTCGCCCCGTAGCCATCGCAGGGCGGAGATCTTCAATCCTTCGTCGGAATTCTCGCTTCCCCGCCAGTACGCCTTCAGGACGGTCGCGAAATCGTATCCACCGACGAACTCCTGGATGGGAGCCAGCTTCTGGTCGATGATGTTTTCGACCGAGACCTGACGCTCACCGGCTTCCTTCACGGCGTCGGTTACCAAACGCTCCACGACGCCCGCCAGCGCCCCGCCTTCCGGTTTGGTCCGTGTCGCCATGTTCCGTACCGCTTCGGAATAAAGCGCCCTTGCCTGACCACCGCTCGCGTGTATTCGCCGATCGGGAGCAAGATCCGCATGAACCGTGACACATTTTCGCTCGAGCGCAATCAAGCGGATCAAGTTGGCAAAGAATGTCTTGCCGGCACCATACTCGCCGATCACGAACCTAACCGCGGCTCCTCCATCGGCGATCCGATCGACATCGCGCAGCAACGCGCCGATCTCCGCGGCTCGGCCCACCTGTATGTACGGCAAACCGACACGCGGCACGACGCCGGCACTCAGTGCCTGGAGGATCGTGTCACGTTCCTTCGGCTTGATCGTCTTGGGTGCTTTCGTCATGCCGTCGTCTCTCTAAGTTCGGCGAGTCGTCCCCGCAGATGCGGTACCATCACGATATCGTCGCCATCTTCAAGTAGTGGTTCCTCGAAATGGTCAAAGGACCAATCGTTGATCCGCTCCAGCGCGCCGTCAGAAAGCAACTTCATTTCGCGTGCCCGCTGATCGAATTCGGACCGCGAGATGGTGCCCTTCAATTCGATGAGTTCGACCAGTTCAGCGTGCGGCTTGTCCAGTCCCTCGAACGCTATCGCCCCGGCCAACGACCCCGGGGACGGCGTTACAGGCACCGGTGGAGCTTCTTCCTCGAAGATGTTCGCGAGGAGTTCCGATACTGCCTCAGTGTCCCGCTGCGTGCGCGCTAATCGACCTGCGTCGATCTTCACGCCCCCTAGCACGCCCGGAACCTCGACCTCGGCCTTTTTGGGGATGGGGATTCCGG
>JBOHIT010000307.1:0-4933 GCA_050726155.1 Bradyrhizobium sp. | reverse complement strand
GGGATCGACCGGCTCGCCGCGCTTCAGCTTTTGCAGCAGATCCAGCGGCCCGAAGCGAAGGCCCTTGTTCTCGACATAGATAGTCGCGCCGTCGTCGGTCTCGAAGGCGTATTTGGCTTCGAGCTCGATCAGTTCGTTGGGCCGGATGATCTGGAAATCGGCGCCGAAGGCACAGACCTTACCGTTGATGCCCTCACCCTTCACGGTGCCGCCGATGATGGGAATGATGCGGCGGACGCCGGTGCCGATGTCGCCGGCGGATGTGACGTCGCCGATCTCTGCCGTGATTGTGAAGACGTATCTGGTCGATAATTGTGGTGTCATCTGGCGCCTTATCCGGCCATGCGTTGCGGCAACCACAGCGCCAGGATCGGAAAGGCAATCAGGATCACCAGCCGGATCAGATCCGTCGCCACGAAGGGAAGCACGCCTCTGAAGATGGTCGAGAACGAGACGTCCTTGACCACGCTCTTGATGACAAAGACGTTCATGCCGACCGGCGGATGGATCAGGCCGAGTTCGACCGTCATCACGATGATGACGCCGAACCAGATCGGGTCAAATCCAAGGTGCATGATGACCGGGAAGATGATCGGCACGGTGAGGATGATCATCGCCATCGCGTCCATCAGGCAGCCCAGCACCAGATACATCACCATGATCAGCGCCAGGATGCCGTAGGGGCCGAGCCCGAGGCCGGTGAGTAGTTCGGTCACCTTTTGCGGGGTCTGCGTCACCGTGAGGAAGTAGCCGAAGATCAAGGCGCCGATCAGCACCGTGAACACGGCGGCCGCGGTGCGGGTGGCCTGCAGCAACGAGGCCAGGATCTTGTCCTTGTTGAGCCGGCCGGTGAGGACGCCAATCAGGAACGCGCCGGTGGCGCCGACGCCGCCGGCTTCGGTCGGCGTGAAGCGCGGCAGAAACGGCAGGCCGTACAGCCCGCCGATCACGAAGATGAACAGCAGCACCGGCGCCCAGATGTTCTTCAACCCGGCAAAGCGTTCGCGCCAGGTGGTTTGCGGGCCCGTCGGCAGGAAGCCCGGCCGGAACCAGCCGATCAGCGCGATCGTCGCCATGTACATGGTCATGGCGAGCAGGCCGGGAATGATGCCGGCGATGAACAGCTTGCCGATGTCCTGCTCGGTGATGATGCCGTAGACCGCGAGCACGGTCGAAGGCGGCAGCATGGCCCCGAGTGTGCCGCCGGCCGCGATCACGCCGGTGGCAAAGGATTGCGGATAACCGAAGCGGCGCATTTCCGGATAGGCCACCGCCGAGAACGTCGCGGCCGTCGCCACCGACGAGCCGCAGATCGCGGCAAAGCCGCCGCAGGCCGCCACCGTTGCAATGCCGAGGCCGCCGCGGAGATGGCCGACAAAGCCGTTGGCGGCGCGGAACAGTTCGCGGCTCATGCCGGAATTGCTGACCAGCGTGCCCATCAACAGGAACATCGGAATCACGCCGAACGTATAGTCGGTCACCGTGCGCATCGAGGTCTGGCCGACCAGCTTCAGCGCCGGCGTGAAGCCGGTGAGATAGCCGAAGCCGCAGACGCCGACGAGGCCCATCGCCATGCCGACGGGCACGCGCAGCAGCATCAGCGCGAACAGCGCGACAAATCCGAGGACGGCGACGACATCGGTGCTCATCTACTCCACCGTCGTTTCTTTGGTGTCATGGATTTCGTCGGGGTGGAAGATCAGCCGGTAGGTGCGGATCGCGATCAACAGCACCGCGGAGACGTCGCCGGCCCAGGCCACCGCAAAGAACGGCCAGGTCGGCATGTGCATTTCGAAGGTGAGGACGTTGTCGTAATAGGTGCCGCGTACCTTGTCGAACAGCGTCCAGGTCTGCACCGCCACCACGAACAGCAAGACCAGCGTTGCGAACACGTCGATCCAGCGCTGATACCTTGGACCGACATTGGCCCAGATCAGGTCGACGGTGATGTGGCCGCCGCGATAGGAAGTGGCCGCGATGCCCCAGAAGATCAGGATGCCGAGCAGCATGCGCCCGATATCGAAGGAATCCGGGATCGCATAGTTCAGCGTGTTGCGCAGGATGACGGCGAGGAAAATATTGAGGGCGACGATGCCGACAAAGGCGGCGGCGATCCATTCGATCGTGTCGATGAAACGATCCATAGACGCGCGATTCATGTCGGGAGGTCCCTTGCCTATCTCTATCGCCCCTCTCCCGCTTGCGGGGGAGGGGTGGGGTGTCGCAACGAGTCGGACCGTCGGTGTGGAGAGAGCCCCCACCGCGGCCCTCCCCCGCAAGAGCGGGAGAGCGGGCGCAGCGGGCGCTCCTTACTGCGCCAGCGCGTTGTACTTGGTGAGCGCGGCGCGAAGCTCGATCATGGCGGCGTCCGGATCCGCGCTGCCGCCCTTCTTGACGCCATCGGCCCAGTTCTTGACCAGCGGCTCGGCCGCCTTCTTCCAGAGCGCGGTCTGCTCCGGCGTCAGCGTATAGACCTCGTGACCGGCCTCTGCCTTGATCTTGGCGATGCCGGCGTCCTCGAACTTGCCCCAAGGCTCGCCGACGCGGCCGGCGGCTTCGGTGTTGCAGTTGTTGTCGATGGCCTTTTTCTGCTTGTCGGACATCTGGTTGTACTTGTCCTTGTTCATGACGAAGGCGAACGTCGTCACGTAGAGCGGCGCTTCCATGTGATACTTCGTCACCTTGTCGATGCCGAACAGCACCACGGATCCCCAGGGGAAGGTGACGGCATCAGCGACGCCGCGCTCGATGATGTCGCGCACTTCGGGCGCCGAGGATTGCACGTTGGTGCCGCCGAGCTGGGTGATGAAGGTCGCCATGGTGGCGTGCGCCGGGCGCACCTTCATGCCCTTGACGTCGTCGGGCACCACGACCTTCTTCAGCCGCGCATGGAACGAGGACGGCGAATGGATGAAGGCGAGGCAGAACTTGACGTCCTTCATCTCCTTCTCGGCATATTTGCGGTACCAGGCGTCGAGCGCCATCGAGCCGCCCTTGGCGTCCGACATCAGGAACGGCAATTCGCCGGCGCCGATGATCGGGAAGCGCCCGGGCTGGTAGCCCGGATTGATGTAGGTGACGTCGGCGATGCCGTCGCGCGCCATGTCGTAATGGTCGAACGCCTTGCCGAGCTGCTGCGCGGGATAGACTTTGTATTTGATGGTGCCGCCGGATTCCTTTTCCACCGCGGTGCCCCAGTCTTCCAGTGCCTTTTGCAGTGGATGCGAGGCGGGAACCCAGTGCGACAGTTTCAGTTCGAAGTTCTTCTCCTGCGCCATCGCAGGCGTCACGCTGGCGGCGAGCAGCAGCGCCAAAAACGCTTTTCTCATGGACATTCTCTCCCTTTGCGCATGAAGGCGGGCTTGGCGCCCGGTCTCGTTAGTTAACATGTTATATAGTTTGCCCGGTTTTTCAAGCCGGACATTTCAAGTCGGATTCGGCGCCGCAGCGCCCAGAACATTCGCCTCGCGGCCATCCGCCCCGGAAGTTTCTGCAGTGCGGCGCAGCAGAAAACGATTTTTCCGCCCCAACGTCCCTTTGCGAAAAATTGTTATATGAGATAATTATCAAAGCAAGGCCTGCCGCGAACACCTCGCGAGGCCGCACTTTAATCAGACCATGGGGGCGAAGTTTGCGGACTAAAGTCGCAATCATAGGCGCAGGGCCGGGTGGATTGTTGCTTGGGCAACTACTTCACACCTACGGTATCGACAACGTCATTCTGGAGCGCCAGACGCCGGAATATGTGCTCGGCCGCATCCGCGCCGGCCTGCTGGAAGAGGGTACCGTGGCGCTGCTCGATCAGGTCGGCGCCGGTGCCCGCGCCCATCGCGAAGGCCTGGTCCACCACGGCGTCGAGCTCGCCTTCGGCGGCGCGCGGCATCGTATCGACCTGCATGCCGCAACCGGCAAGACGGTGACGATCTACGGCCAGACCGAGGTGACGCTCGACCTGATGAACGCGCGCAAGGCCGCCGGCCTCACCACGATCTACCAGGCCGCCGACGTCAAGCCGCACGATTTCGATACCGACCGCCCGCGCGTCAGCTATCTCAAGGACGGGGTTGCCCATGAAATCACCTGCGACTTCATCGCCGGCTGCGACGGGTTTCACGGCGTCAGCCGCGCCAGCGTCAAACCCTCGGCGATCAAGACATACGAGCGGATCTACCCGTTCGGCTGGCTCGGCATCCTGTCGGAGACGGCCCCGGTCAGCGATGAGCTGATCTATTCCAGCCATGCGCGGGGATTTGCCCTGTGCACCATGCGCTCGCCCACCCGCAGCCGCTACTATGTGCAGTGCCCGCTCGACGATCACATCGATCAATGGCCGGACGAGCGGTTCTGGGAGGAGTTGAAGCTCAGGCTCGACCAGAAGGCCGTCGATGAACTCGTCACCGGGCCGTCGATCGAAAAGAGCATCGCGCCGCTGGGCAGCTTCGTCGCCGAGCCGATGCGGTTCGGACGGATGTTCCTGGCCGGTGATGCCTCGCACCGGGTGCCGCCGACCGGCGCCAAGGGGTTGAACCTCGCAGCCAGCGACGTGCATTACCTCTCGCAGGCGCTGCGCGAATATTACGATGAGAAATCTTCGGCCGGGATCGATAATTATTCGACCAAGGCGCTGGCGCGGGTCTGGAAGGCGGTGCGGTTCTCGTGGTGGATGACCACGATGCTGCATAAATTCCCCGACCAAAGCGAATTCGACGCGCGCATTCAGGTTGCCGAGCTGGACTACCTCGTCAGCTCCAAGGCGGCGTCGACGTCGCTGTCGGAGAATTATGTAGGGTTGCCGTTTTAAGAGAATACCGTCATTGCGAGCCACCGGTCGCGCGAATGCGCGCCCGATGACAGGCTCCGCGAAGCAATCCATCGAGCGGCAAAGCAAGGTATGGATTGCTTCGCTGCGCTCGCAATGACGGGGAGGGAGTGG
>JBOHIT010000306.1:0-5825 GCA_050726155.1 Bradyrhizobium sp. | reverse complement strand
GAACATGGCCGCGAGAGCAAACGCACGATCTGGCCGATCGCCATCGGCTATCACGAGGCGGTGCGGATCATGGCGGCGTGGTGCGAGCTGCGGAAGGATTTTCGCAGTTTCCGCACCGACCGTGTCGTCGATGCGGAGTACCACGACGAAAAATATCCGGAGCGGCGCGATCTGTTGCGGGCGAAATGGCGGCGCAGCCTGGTTTGGGAAGCGCCGAAGGATACCTAGAGGTCATTCCCGGGCGACACGCAGTGTCGAACCCGGAATCTCGAGATTCCCCGATGTGCAATTGCACATCTGAGGTTCACGCGAAGACGCGTGCCCTGGAATGACGGGGCTTATCTATCCGAGCGCATCATTCCGCGCTAAACGGCAGCGATGGATGAAGCCGGATCAGCACTTGCCAGCGAAAGCCCCTGCCAGGCCTGCGGCGCCTGCTGCAGCTATTCGTCGAACTGGCCGCGCTTCACCACCGAGGACGATGCCGAGCTCGACCTGATCCCGGCAAAGTTCGTCAACGCCCGGCTGTCGGGCATGCGCTGCGACGGCGATCGATGTTCCGCATTGTCAGGCAAGGTCGGCGAAGCCACGGCGTGCACCATCTATGCGGTGCGGCCCGAGGTATGCCGGACCTGCATGCCTGGCGATGCCGAATGCGCGATGGCGCGGAAGCGGCATGGGCTGCCGGTGCTGGTTTGAGTCGTTCCGGCGAAGGCCGGAACCCATACGCCGCGGCAGAAATTGTTGGAAAAGGAAGATAGCGACCAGCGTGTGAAACAATTTCGGCCGGTCGTTATGGGCCCCGGCCTTCGCCGGGACGACGTAAAGAGATTTACGCCGTCACTGCTTCCGCGAGATCTTCGTCGTCGATGTCTTCGATCGGCGCGAAGGTGGACAGCGGCTTGGTCGAGAGCGTGATCGGCTTGCGGTTGCCATAAGACGAGGACGGCGTGGCGCGCGCGACCGGTTCCCGGGATAACGTATAGAGCGTGGTGCCGACGCGGCCGCCCAACTGGATCAGGTCGCGCTCGGTGCAGCTTGCCGCAATCGCAAGCGCCAGCGAGTGCAGATGGCTGCGGCGATAGCAGAACAGCGCCAGCATGGCGCGCGTCTCGGAGGAGACACTCTGCACCAGAAGCGGCAGCCCGTTGGCGTTGGCGCGGTACATTTCGCCGAGCAATTCGTCCCGGACCGGGCAGAAATCGTTCTCGAAGGCGTCGCGGCTTGAAAACATTGCGGTTCTCCCTATGCGGAAGATGCAGTGCAATTCTCTAATGAAAGGTTAACCACCCGCCCCAGTAGTGTTCCGGGGCCCTTGCCAGTTTCGACCGAATCGGAGTCGCCAGCTCGACAAGTGATTCGGTTTGGATCAAGAGCGCCTTCATCCAGGCGCCGCGGCCAGCCTGCGGTCGTGCGCAGTCTATCGGGCAGGCTAGGCGTGCCGGGGGTTCGTGGCTATCCGGAATAATCCGGCCCTGCCCGGATCAGTTCGCCGCCATGAAGATCGACAGGCCGAAGCCTGTGAGATGGTGCAGCGCCTGATCGACGCCGATCAGCGTCCAGAACCAGGGATGCTCGTTCTCCAGCGTCACCCCGAACGTCGACGCGCAAATCCCCTTGGCGCGATCGATCGTGATGTGAATGAAGAAGTCGATAAAGGCGACGAACCAGAATCGCGGCGAGATCACCATGATCAGCAACAGCGATGTGACCAGATGCACCGAGCAATGCGCCAGCAGCGGCATCGCCCAACCGGTCTTCTGGTCCTTGCCGATCGCCATCCAGGAATTCTGCAGCATGAAGTCGGCGATGATGTGCTTCACCGTGAGAAGCAGCATCCATCCGACGAGCGCAGCAACCGGGACCGACGACGACATGGAAGGAAACAACAAAGCTGACGCCCTTTGCTGGGACTAATGAGGTGGCAACAAAACCGGGGGTCTAGGCCGTCAGCGAAATTTTCTTTTCGAACCCGGACGTGAACATTGCTGTTATTTATGGCACCTCCCGAACCGGAATGCACCTGTGGGCCGCCCGAAAAAGCGATGGTGTGTCCTAACGGCGATACTGCGGCGTCGGCGCACAGCTTTTGCGCGGGTAAGGTTACCGGCCGGGGGCGATTTGCAAACCGGCGGGAGCAGGATATCATCGCCGCGTAGAGAAAATTATCGTTCTTTTCTAGGTATTTACGAATTTTTTCGGACGGCCCGCGGCGCCGATTTGGCAAGCCGAACGTCCCCCAAGCGGGTATGAGCCATGAGTGCTGAAGCCCCAACGCCAAAATCCGGTATGCCACCGCACCGCGGTTTGCGGGTCAAAAGCAACCGCTCACAAATCGTGCTGTTTTCAATTCTGACCCTGGTCCTGACCGCCGCAACGGTGTGGGGCGGCCGGACCCTGGTGCGAAATTCGGAAACACTGGTGTTTGCCGTCGGCGAGGCCACGGGCCCGGAGGCGCGCTTTGCGGCCCGACTGGCCGAGGTCCTGAAGAGCAATTCGTCGCGGCTGCGGCTCAAGATCGTGGCCAACGGCGACAATGGCAAGGCGATCACCCAATTCGACCGCAAGGAAGCCAACCTTGCGATTCTGCGCACCGACGCGAAAATCCCGTCCCGGGCGCGCGCGGTCGCGATCCTCGAACACGACCTGCTGCTGCTGATCAGCCCCGCCGGAAAAAAGATCAAGACCGTCACCGAACTGAAGAAAAAGAAGATCGCCGTCGTCGCCAATCGCGAGAGCAGCGTCACGTTGATCCGGAATCTTCTCGAACTTTCCGAACCGCCGGAAGCAGCGGCGCGAATCCAGATGGCGCCGCCGGGTTTGGCCTTCGACAAGCTGTTCGGTTCGGGCTTCGGCGCCGTGGTCGCGGTTGTCCATGCTTCGACGGTCGTGAAGGACAGGAATTACGAGCAGTATGCCAAACGCGGGGCTATCACCCTGAACGCGATAGACGCGGCGAAAGCGATCACCCGGAAGAATCCTGCTCTTTCGGAGGAAACGGTCACCACCGGCATGCTGTCGGCGTCGCCGACGCTGCCCGAGGAAGATATCGAGACCCTCGGGCTGCAATGGCTGCTGGTCGCGCAGTCCACGCTGTCGACCACCACCGTCAGCGATCTGGCGCGCATCATCTACGAGAACAAGGCCGAACTCGCCATCGACGGCGGCTTCGCCTCCAAGATCGAGCCGGCGGCGACCGACAAGGATGCCTTCATCATCGCGCATCCCGGAGCTGCCGAATACATCAATGACGAAACCAAGTCGTTCGTGGAACGCTACAGCGACCTGATGTACGTAGCGCTCGCTGCGCTCGGCATCATCGGTTCGATCTGCGCCACCATCTACACCAAGGTCACGCGCATCGCGCCCGAAAGGGCCAGCCAGCTCGCAACCGAGATTCTCGATATCGGCGAGCGGATGTCAGATGCCAAATCCCTCGACCAGCTCGACGAGCTGCAGGACGAGCTGGAAACCATCCTTCGCCGCGTGGTGATAGGGCTGCGCGACGGCACCATCTCCGGCGACGGGCTCGACACCTTCAAGCTCGGCTACGAATTTGTCCGCGACGAGATCGGCATGCGCCGCGATCATCTGAGACGGCACCCGCCGGCGCAGGACGACAAGGTGGTGGCTGTGAAGACCGCGCAAAGCGCCTAGACCGCGCCGGTCATCCCGCCGCCTGAGGGCTGCCTGCGGCGGATCCTGCTCGCCAGCGATCGTTGACGGCCTCGCCCGCGGCGGGCACTTTGCCGGGACTGATCGCGCCCTGGCGTGAAATTATCGGGTTTTTGCAACCGGCCATGGATCGCCTTCCGACACCGAAACGGCACGTTCTCGAGGCCATGGCGCAATTCACAACCGCCACGGCCGGCCGCAACATGACCAAGGCGGCCTATGCCGCCGTGACGATCGGCATCGCCGTGATGGTGCTGCTCACGGTCGCGCCCGCTTACGAGGCGGCGCATCGCTGGCTGGAGGCCGCGCTGTGGGCATGCTGGGCCTATTTCCTGATCGAATGGGGCGTGCGGCTGCGCCACGCCGCGCACCTGCAGCGCTTCTGGACCTATGCCGCCTCCGGCCGCGGGATGGTGGACGCGGCAGCCGCCCTCGCCATACCCCTCGCCATTATCTGCGGCGTCGAGCCCAAGACGGCGTGGCTGCTCAGCGTATTGTGGGGACTCAAGGTCGTTCCCGGGATTCCGGGGTTACGTCAATTGCGCCGGGTGCTGGTGCAGGAATCCGGCCCGCTGCTGAGCGTGCTGGTGATCTTCCTGATGGTGCTGTTTCTGGCTTCGGTGGCGGTGCACTTCCTGGAGCGCGACGTACAGCCGGCCACTTTCGGCAGCGTGCCCGCGACCATGTGGTGGGCAGTGGTGACGCTGACGACGGTGGGATATGGTGACGTGGTGCCCGTCACGGTGCTCGGCCGCGTGGTCGCCGCCATGGTGATGATCTCGGGCCTCGGCGTGTTCGGTCTCTGGACCGGCATTCTCGCCACCGGATTTGCCGCCGAGACGCGCCGCGACAATTTCCTCAAGACGTGGGATTCCGTCAGCAAGGTGCCGTTCTTCGCAGCGCTCGGCCCCTCCGCGATCGCGGACGTCACCCACATGCTGCGCACGATGGACCTGCCGCCGCGCACCATGATCATCCGCAAGGGCCAGACCGGCGACTGCATGTACTTCATTGCCGCCGGTGAAGTCGAAGTCGATCTGCCCGGCAAGAAAGTGCAGCTCAGCGAAGGCGCGTTCTTCGGCGAGATGGCGCTGCTCGGCAACAATCTGCGCTCCGCCAATATCACCACCACGCGGCTCTCGAAGCTATTGGTGCTCGACCTCGTCGATTTCCGCCTGCTGATGGCGCGGCATCCGGATCTCGCGGAGACCATCGACGCCGAAGCCAAGCGGCGCGCCCTGGAAAACAAGTGAAAGAATAGCAGGAATGGAGAAAGACATGTCCGATTCAGCCGAGGCGGCGAGCTCGCCGGTACTCGAAATCAGCGGCGCGCGCGCCACCATCCGCCTCAACCGGCCGAAGCATCGCAACCGGTTGCAGAGCGAAGATCTCGGCGAGCTGTTGCGGCTGTTCGACCTGATCGAGAGCGACCCTGCGATTCGGGTCATGGTGCTGACCGGCACCGGCACCGCCTTCAGCTCCGGTTATGACCTCAATTCGGTCGCGGACCGTGCCACCAGCGCGAGAGAGCAACAGAGCGCCGGCTCGGCGTTTGAAGTGATCGTCAACCGCCTGGAGGACCTCGGCGTACCGACGATCTGCCGGCTCAATGGCGGCGTCTATGGCGGCTCGACCGATCTGGCGCTGGCCTGCGACTTCCGCATCGGGGTCGATACATCGGAAATGTTTATGCCGGCGGCGCGGCTCGGGCTGCATTATTACAAGAGCGGCATCGAGCGCTACGTGACGCGGCTCGGCGTCGACAATGCCAAGAAACTGTTCCTGACGGCGCAGAAGATCGCCGCACCCGAGATGCTGCGGATCGGCTATCTCACCGCGATGGTGCCGGTGGAAATGCTCGACGAGGAAGTCGACAAGCTTGCCGCGATCCTTGCCGGCAACGCACCGGTAGCAATGCGCGGCATGAAGCGCGCCATCAACGAATTCGCCCGCGGCAAACTCGATGAGGAGGCCGCGAACCAGCGCCATCGCGAAAGCATGCGCGGCGACGAGATCAAGGAAGGCGTCAGGGCGCGCGCCGAGAAGCGGCCACCGCGGTTTTGAGATTCTTCCCTTCTCCCCTTGTGGGAGAAGGTGGCACCTCACGCAGTGAAGCGACGGGTGAGGGGTCCGCCTCCGTGGATGGAGAC
>JBOHIT010000305.1:0-5260 GCA_050726155.1 Bradyrhizobium sp. | reverse complement strand
CCTTCAAGGCCACCGCGTGCGGCGAATTCCCATTCGGCTTCGGTCGGCAACGCCTTGCCGGCCCACGCCGCATAGGCGACCGCGTCGTCATAGGCGACGTGCACGACCGGATGATCGTCGCGGCCCGCGATCGAGCTCTCGGGGCCCTGCGGATGCCGCCAGTCGGCGCCGGGTCGGTATTCCCACCAGGCGAGGTTGTTGCGCAAATTGACCGGACGATCCGGCTTTTTGAACACCAGCGAGCCCGGCACCAGCATTTCCGGATCGGCGTCGGGATACATCGCCGGGTTCGGCGGGCGTTCGGAATAGGTGACGTATCCGGTGGCGTCGACGAATTTGCGAAACTCGGCGTTGGTGACGGGATAGGCGTCGATCCAATAGCCGTCGACATGCGCCGGGCGAACCGGGCGTTCCTCCCGATAGAAGCTGTTGGAGCCCATCAGAAAATTGCCGCCGGGGAGCCAGATCATGGAGCCCCGGACAGCCGCATCCGATATTGCGCCCGCTTTTGCCTGGCCGGAGAGCGAGCAGCAGCCCGCTCCCCGATGATCGCCGGCCGCACCCGGCGCGGCCGTCGCCGCTATCGTCGGTGCGGACATCGTGCTTACGCCTTCTTGCGCTGCTTCGGCACGAAATCGAGCTCGGCGCCCGGCGGAATCAGTTCCTCCTTCTTGGCGCTGTCCTCGAACTCGCGGATAATGCGCTGGGCGTGCTGCATCACCCACCAGCGAACATATCGCTGGTTGACGGCGTCACGCTCCTTCGGATCCTCCTTCAGATGCGTGATGCGGGCAAACCCGAGCGCCAGCTCCGGGTCATGGAAATGCTGCTGCCGCTTGAAGTTGATCTTGAAGTCCTTCCACTTCACGGCATGCAGTTCGTCCTTGAGCCAGACAATGCAGGACTCGCGGTTGGAGGTCTCCTTCTTGCCGAGGAAGAAGTCGCTCTGGTCGACGCCGTCGATCAACCGATCCTTCGGCGATTCGCAACCGGTCATGGACAGCAGCGTCGTGAACATGTCGGTGACATGGACCATCTCGTTGCTTTCGGTGCCCGGCTTGATGTGGTTCGGCCAGCGGATCAAAAGCGGCGTGCGGATGCCGCCTTCGGCCGAACTGAAATACGAACCGTCGAAGAAACCGCCGGTGCCGCGGCCGGCGAGATGGTCCTCGGCGCCGTTGTCACCGCACATCACGACGATGGTATTGTCGCGGACGCCGAGCTCGTCGAGCTTGTCGAGCAGCACGCCGAAATCATGGTCCAGCATCAGGAGGCAATCGCCCCAATCGCCATTGGTGCTCTTGCCGACGAATTCGTCGCGCGGGCTCATCGGGAAGTGCATCAGCGAATGGTTGAAGTAGCAGTAGAACGGCTTGTCCGCCTTGACGGACTTTTCCATGAACTTGATGGCGCGCTTCTGGTATTCGAGGTCGCAGGTTTTCTTGGTCTCCATGGTGAGCTGCTCGTCGAGCAGCGGCCAGGCACCCTTGCCCTTGACGCCTTCATGCATGTGCGAGAATCCGTCGCGCTCCGGCACATAGTGCGGATCAGTCAGCCACATGCATTCGTCGTAAGTGCGCAAGGGCCCGTACCATTCGTCAAAGCCGTGGTCGGTCGGGAAGCGGCCGTCCTCGGCACCGATGTGCCATTTGCCGTAGATCGAGGTCGCGTAGCCGGCATCCGACAGGATGGTACCGATGGTACGCTCCCAGGTGACGATACCGCCGCCATTGCCGCCGAGCGCAATGGTGTGGTTGCCCGAGCGGATCGGGAAACGGCCGGTCATCAGCGCCGAACGGGTCGGCGTGCACTGTGGCTCGACGACGTAGTGCGTCAGCTTGGCGCCTTCCTTGGCGAAAGTATCCATGCGCTTGGTATCGGCGCCGCGCAAAATGCCGCCGCCGTAGCAACCGAGTTCGCCCATGCCCAGATTGTCGACATGGAAAAACAGGATGTTTGGTTTCTTGGCCATTGAATTCTCCGATTTGATGGACGCCAGGCATGAGTCATCGTTGACGCGCGCGCCTGTTCGCGTCCGTGGTGTGATTACTATGATTGATTTCCGGTTTCGCGCCTGTCAGGCCGCGACGTTCAAAGTTACGTCAGAAGATTTCGCCTACTCCTTTCGGTCCCACTTTCATTCCAAAGCCAGCGAGGCCTCGATCCTTGATCTCCGGCGCCATGGCGGCGAGCGATTCTTCCCGGATCAGGCCCTTGAGCTCCTGCACCAGGTTCATGAACTCGGGCGTGTCGGTCATTTCAGCCCGGCGCGGACGCGGCAGCGGCACCTTGATCACGGCCTTGATGCGGCCCGGCCGCGCGGTCATGACGTAGATGCGGTCCGAGAGGAAAATCGATTCCTCGATATCGTGCGTGATGAACAGCACCGAGATGCGGAACTGCTGCCAGATGTTGGTGAGAATTTCCTGCATTACGACCCGGGTCTGCGTGTCGAGCGCGCCGAACGGCTCGTCCATCAGCAACACCTGCGGGCTGGTCGCCAGCGCGCGAACGATGCCGATGCGCTGCTTCATGCCGCCAGACAGCTGGTCCGGATAGTGGTTCTCGAACGACAGCAGGCCTGCGAGATCGAGCAGCGCCCGCGCCGTGGTGTTGCGCTTGCTTTGCTCAACGCCGGCCATCTTGAGGCCGAACTCGACATTCTTGCGCACCGACAGCCACGGAAACAGCGAGTATTGCTGAAACACGACGCCGCGTTCGGAACCGGGCTTGGTGATTGCCTTGCCGTCGAGCGTCGCCTCGCCGCGCGTCGGCTTCACGAAGCCGGCGACAATACTGAGCAAGGTCGACTTGCCGCAGCCCGAGGGTCCGATGAGCGAGACGAACTCGCCCGGCTGAACGTTGAGCGACACATTGTCGACCGCGACGACCTTGTTGTCGTTGGCGCCGAATGTCACGCCCATGTCGCGAACGTCGATGAAGCCCTTGTGGGTCTCGGATTCCATCATGGTCATGCTCATCGTCGGCCTCCGGGTGCAAATGCGAGCCAGGGCATCAGGAGAATGCCAACCATCCGGATGATGCCGCTGCACGTCAGTCCAAGGACGCCGATCGTGATCATGCCGAGCACGATCGCGGGATAGTCCACCAGCGAGTAGGCCTCCCAGGTAAAGTAGCCAACGCCGAACTGGCCGGAGATCATCTCCGCGGCGATCAGCGAGACCCAGGCCACGCCCATGCCGACGGCAAGTCCGGTGAAGATATGCGGCAATGAGCCCGGCAGGATCACGTTCAGGAACAGCCGGATTTCACTGGCGCCGAGGCAGCGGGCCGCCCGTACCAGGACGCCATCCAGCGAATGAACGCCGTGAATGGTATTGAGCAGGATCGGGAAGAACGCACCGATGAAGGTAATGAAGACGATACTGGCCTCGTTGTTCGGCCACAGCATGATCGACATCGGCACCCAGGCGATCGCCGGGATAGGTCGCATGATTTCGACGACCGGCATGAAGAAGTCGCGCACGCGCTGGTACTTGCCGATCGCGAGACCCAGGGGCACGCCGATGGCGGTCGCGATCATGAACCCAAGCAGGATGCGCCGCACGCTGATGGCGATATTGACGAGATATTTGTTCGAGAGCCCGACCTGCGTCAGCTGCTGGTACACTTCATACGGCGTCGGAACGTTCTTGAAACGGATGTAAAATTCAAACTTGTACTTGGTTCCGAGATACCAGAACAGGAACAGCGCCCCGATCGAGATGCAGGCAAGTGCGGCGGCGATAAGCCGCTCACGGGTGACGTATCCCCACAGATTCACAAACACCTTGGTCAAGGAAACCGTGGGGACCGGCTCCGGTTGCGGCACCGGAATTTCCGCCGCGGCCGGTGCAGGCTCTGCTTGCGTTGCGGAGGCCTTCACCTCCACAGCCGCCGGCTCTGGATCGGCCTGCTGGTCGATCATCGGGAGCGCCACAATCTTGGCTGTCGCCGTGCTGCCCATCGGATTCCCCTATTGCCCCAAATTGATGGCGCCGAGGACTTCGGCATAGGTCGCAAGCTTGCCACCGTTCTTGGCCGCATAGGCTTCCGCATCCTTCTTGAGCAGGAACGGCACGACATCCGGTTTCTTCGGATCCTGACCGCCGACCGAATAAAATGCGGCGTCGGCGAAGACTTTGATGCCGAGTTGATGATCAACCAGATAGACGGCATTAAACTTCTTGCCTTCGGCGCTGTATTTCTTCACGCCGAGCAGCGTACAGACCGGCGAACTGAACGGAACGATATCGCCACCCTGGATCCAGATCTCGCCGGTTTGCTTGGGATTGTTGACCGGCGCATTGCAGATCGGATCGGTGCCGGCGACGTTATAGGTGTCAAACGAGGCAAGCTGCTTGTCGTAGTCGAGCTCGAGTTCCTTGTAGGTCGCCCGCACATAGCTGTCGTTGACCCAGGCCCCGATGTTCAGTTCCTTGATCATGTTGAGCTTCTGCAGGATCGTATAGTTCGCGCCGACGGCATCGACCCATTGCGGTTTGATGGTCGTATCGAGCGTGTGCACGCCGCCGGGACCAAGGAAGATGTAGACCACTTCCTTGTTGATCTTGGTCCATTCCTCGATCTTCTCGACCGCGAGTTTCGGATTCTTGCGCATCCAGTCGTTCGCTTCCATCAACGCCTTGATGTAGGCGACGACGATCTCCGGATATTTCTCGCCGAAGTCCTTGCGTACGACGACGCCGTGGAAGGTCGGCGTCTTGGTTTCGGCGCCGTCGTAGATCTTGCGGGCAAAACCCTTGAACGGCAGCAATTCGGCGAAGGGGACGAAATCGCCATGCGCGTCGATGCGCTTTTCCTGCAGGTTGGTGGTGCCGACTTCGGGCGATTGCGAGACGAGACTCCAGAAGTCCGGCGGCAGGCCGCGCTTCTGCAGCGAGGTCAGCATCATGCCGTGCGCGGCGGAGCCGAACGGCACCGATACGTTCTTGCCCTTGAGATCGGCGAGTTCGTAAAAGGGCGAGTCCTTGTGAACGACGATGCCATTGCCGCCGCCATACGCGTTGTAGGTGATGACGGCGATGAACTGGGTTTCGTTCTTGGTGGCCTGTCCCGTGGCGCCGTTCACCATCACCGGGTAGTCGCCCATCGTGGCGATCTGGATGTTGTTCGCCATCATACCGTTGGTGAGCGGCGGCGCGGAAGTCGCGTTCTGCCAGCTGAACTTGTACTGGATGTCCTTGTACTTTCCGGACTTCGGCAGGTGCTTCTCCAGCAGACCCAGCTCCCTGAGCAC
>JBOHIT010000304.1:0-5452 GCA_050726155.1 Bradyrhizobium sp. | reverse complement strand
GTCCGGGATTCTCGTGCAAAATCAAAGGCCGGAAAACGGCGATCGATCGAACCATGCACGCTGTAACACCCCGCGATTTACGAAGTGCGGGGTACTGGTGTCAAGCTAATCGGGTCGAATCGAACGGGAATGATCAGCCCGGCTGGCGGGCGCGGGAGGCGTGGGACTGCAGCGCCCGGATGCGCTCGGCGAGCGTGCCGCCGCCCTCGGAAACGCCGGTATTGGTGCTGACGCCATTGGCGGGCCTCGCCGCCCGCGGCGCCGGTTCCGCGGCGAGCATGGCCTCGATCGGCGAATTCGGGCCCTCGAGCTGCATCGCGAGCTTGGCCACTTCGGCGGCGATATCGTTGATGCGCTCGCGCAGCAGCGCATTTTCCATGCGCTCGGTCGCCCACGAGCTTTCGGCCTGCTGCTGGATCGCGTTGATGTCGCGCTGCAGCTTGGCGCGTTCGTCGCGCGCGACGCCGAGTTGTTCCTCGACCGCGGCCTTCTCGGTGCGCAGTTTCTCAATCATGGGCGAGGCGCCGCCCTGGCTCAACGCCGCGATCTCGACGCGCAATTCCTTGGCCGTGCGCTCCGCCGTATCGTTGGCCTGCTTGAGCTGGCTGTTCTCGAATTCGCGTTCGGCCAACAGCTTGCCCTGGGTGGCGAGCCGCGCCTCCAGATCGTTGACGCGGTTGCCGAGTATTTCGGCTTCCTTGACCTGGATGATCAGCTGCCGGTCGAGATCAGTGACGCGCTGGCTCAGATTTTCGACGCGGCCGCGAGCGTCGTTGAGTTCGCGCGTGGCGACCTCCGAATCCGTCCGCTCCTGGCTGAGGCGGGTCTGGGTCGCCGCGAATTCCTTTTCGGCGTCGCCGACGCGGTTCTTCAGCTCTTCGATCTGCGTGCGCACGGCGACCAGCTCGATTTGGCGGCTGTCCGCCACCATCGAACGGTCGGACAATGCGGTGTTGATTTTTGCAAGCTCGCCCTGCTTGTCGATCAACGCCTTTTCGGCGCCACGCAGCATCTCGGTCTTTGCCGCGAATTCCTCTTCGGTGGCGCGCAGTTGTTCCTTCACCGCCTTCTCTCGGGCTTCGAGCCCGAAGATGGTGGCGTTCTTCTCGCCAAGCTCGATCTTCATGCGGTTGATCGCGTCGGATTTCTTGCCGAGTTCGGCGAGCTGGCTGGTGGTCTTGTTCTTGAGTTGGTCGACGCTCATCTCGAGCCGCCGCGCCGACATCGCGAATTCCGCGCGCAGCTGGTCCTTGTCGGCCTGGATTTCGGCCATCGACAACGGGGTCGCCGCTTCCAATCGCCGGGTCGTGAGCCGGACCGCGCGGTTATGCACCAGCGGCACGATCATGAGCCCGAACAGCATCGAGACCAGAAAACCAATCGCCAGATACATGATCGGTTCGATCATGGATGGTTACTCCCCGCGACAATAAATAATTCGTTAATCACAATGCCATGGCGGACCGCCCAAAGGCCAGCCCATTGCCGCGTTAACCTGAATCGTGACGCGTCAAAACAACAGCCGGAGCCCGCTCCTCAAGCAATCAGAACCGATAGGCTCCGCGGCTCAGGAAAAGGTCAGAACGGGTTCCAGGTCGCGCGGGGGGTGAATTTGAGATAGCCGATATTGGCGCCGAGCCGCAGTCCAATGCCGGAGCGGATCGGGACCAGCACGATGTTGTTGGCGGTGAGCGCGGTCATGCCGAACCCGCCGACGATATAGGCCGAGCCGTCGATGCCGACGAAGCGCTGATAGATCGCGTTGGTGGCGGGCAGATTATAGACCAGCGTCATGGTGCGGGCGCCGTCGCCACCCCAGTCGAAGCCGACCGACGGGCCCTGCCAGTAGACCCGCAGGTCGCCGGCGTTCTTGGTGTAGAGTGTACCTTCGCCGTAACGCAGACCGGCAACGAACGCGCCGGAACCTTCCTCGCCGAGCACGTAGCCGTTCGGCAGGCCCCATTGGCTCACCGCGCGTTCGATGATGGACGCAAGGCCACGCGAGACGTTGCCGAAGAACTTGTGGCCGGCGTTGACGAGTTCGTCCGGGCCGAAGGTGGCGGGGCCCTGTGCACGTTGTGGCGGCGGCGCCTGCTGAATGGGGGCCTGCTGCACCGGAGCCTGTTGCATCGGCGCCTGCTGCATTTGCGGCTGTTGCATCTGGGGCTGCTGCAAAGGCGCCTGTTGCACCGGCCCCGACTGTTGCGTCGAGGCGGGCACAGTCCAGCACATCAGCGCGGCGAGCGTTACCGCGGCAAGGCGTGAGGCGAAAATCATCAAAGAACCCCTGGTATCGAAATTCTGGCCGCCGCCTTAACCTGACGCCAACAAGCACGGCTCTAGGTTGCGTCCAGTGTCCCCTCGACTCGTATGTTATCGGTATCAACTATGACGGCACAACGGCAGGAAAGATATGGATGGCGCCCCGGAATGGCCATTTTCGCCCTGCTGGCAGGCATTTTCGGCGTTCTCTGCCTTGATTTGACCGCCCTTGCCGCGACCACCGAGCGGGTGGTGGTCAACCGCTATTCCGGCCTCGCGATCGAGGGGTTCGATCCCGTCGCCTATTTTACCGATTCCCGGGCCGCCCAGGGCGTGGCCGATTACGAGGCCGCCGAGGCCGGCGCCGTCTGGCGCTTCCGCAACGAGGGCAACCGCGCCTCGTTCATGGCCCATCCCGAGATCTACGCCCCGCAGTTCGGCGGCTACGATCCGATTGATCTGGGGCGAGGGGTGACCTATGCCGGCAACCCGCGGCTTTGGCTGATCGCCGGCCAGCGGCTCTATCTGTTCGGCCGCGAGGAAAACCGCGATGCTTTCACGGCCGATCCGTCGCGTTTCCTGAAAGCCGCCGCCACCCGCTGGCCCGCGATCGAACAGGGCCTCGCGCAGTAAATCAAGACGCCGCCGCGGGATCGCCCCAGGCGATGAATTCCGGCACGATGAAGTCTTCACGGCCGCAGCCGAAATGCAGGGCTGCGCCGTTTGAATCCGTGATCCTGCCGCCGGCGGCTGTGACCACGGCGTGGCCGGCCGCCACGTCCCATTCGCAGGTCGGCGACATACGGGGATAGATATCGACCGCCCCTTCCGCCACCCGGCCGAACTTGACCGCCGAGCCGAGCACGGCGCGCACGGCGCCCGGCCGTGCGGCAATGAAGGCCTCGGTGCGGTCATCGCCATGCGAGCGGCTGACGGCCACGGTCCAGGGGTTTCCCCGTGGCGGGCAGGGCCGCGTCCGGATCGGCTCGACGCGTGGCGGGCCGCCATTATGGAGGGTCAACCGCTCGGCGCCTCGGCCGACGATGCCGCGCCAGATCAATCCGAGCGCGGGCGCGGCGACGATGCCGAGCAGCGGCACCCCACCCGTCACCAGCGCCAGATTGACGGTGAATTCGGCGCGGCCGGCGACGAATTCCTTGGTGCCGTCGAGCGGGTCGATCAGGAAGAAGCTGCCTCTGTAAGGCAGCTTCGCCAGATGCGTCCGTTCCTCGGACAATGACGGTATATCCGGTGCCAGTCGTGCAAGGCCTTCGCCGATGATGCGGTCGGCGGCCAGGTCGGCCTCCGTGACCGGCGATCCGTCGGTCTTGCCGTCCACCTTCATGGCGGCGCGGTTGACGGCCAGGATCGCGACGCCGGCCCGAATCACCAGATCGGTCAGCGGCTCGATCAGGGCTGCCGCGGCCATATGATCGATAGCGGGCGTTGCCTCATTCATAAGCGGGGCTCATTTGCTGTTCGTGTTCCCTCGGCCGGTGTCGCCCGTGCTGGCAGCCCACGGCTGCGCAGTGTATCAAACCACCAAGCATGCGTGATTCGTAACTGTCCGCCGCCGATTTCGGACTGCGCGGCTTTCCAGGAAAATCTGATGTCTGGCACTCCGCCTCCCGGCCTCGCTCCCGACGCCCTCGAACTTGCGGCGCTGCTGTGTTCGCGGGTCTGTCATGATCTCATCAGTCCGGTGGGCGCCATCGTCAATGGGCTTGAGGTCCTCGACGACAATCCCAAGCCCGAAGATCGCGAATTCGCGCTCGACCTGATCCGAAAGAGCGCCAAGACCGCCTCGGCGCGGTTGCAGTTCTGCCGCCTGGCGTTTGGCGCGGCGGGATCGGCCGGCGCGCAGATCGATCTCGGCGACGCGCAGACCATGGCGCGCGGCCATATCGAGGACGGCAAGATCACCATCGTCTGGAATTTGCCGCGGCTGTTGCTGCCGAAGAACCGCGTCAAGCTGTTGCTGAACATGCTGGTGATCGCGCAACAGACCATTCCGCGCGGCGGCACGCTGACGATCGATCCGATCGGCGACGGCGAGACGATGAGCTTTCGCGTTACCTCGGCGGGATTGAATGCCCGCGTGCAGCAAAACATCGCCGACATGCTGAGCGCAACGTCGACCGCCTCGATCGATGCGCATGCGGTGCAGCCTTATTATACGCGGCTTCTGGCGCAGGCCTGCGGGCTCGCCGTGACGCTGGTGCCCGACGGCGACAAGGTGGTCGTCACCGCAGCCTGAGAGCATGCCGCGGCGCTTTTATGGTTAACCAAGGATTGACGAGCGACGGCCGGATTCATTGCGGCCGTCTTATCTATTTGTTGAGGCCGTTCTTTTCCATTTGCTCAACCAATATTAAACGCTTTGCATAGAAGCTGGCCAGGTTCCGTAAGGCGCGTCGATGTCGCGTGCCGGTGCGTGCGAAGGCCAGGTTCATGGATGATCTTTTGCGGGAATTTCTGACCGAGACCAGCGAGAGCCTGGACACGGTCGATAATCAGTTGGTGCGGTTCGAGCAGGACCCGAACAACGCGAAGATCCTCGATAACATCTTCCGCCTGGTGCACACCATCAAGGGCACCTGCGGCTTCCTCGGCCTGCCGCGGCTGGAAGCGCTGGCGCATGCCGGCGAGACCCTGATGGGCAAATTCCGCGACGGCATGCCGGTCACCGCCGGCGCCGTCTCGCTGATCCTGGCTTCGATCGATCGCATCAAGGAAATCCTCGCAGGTCTCGAAGCCACCGAGACCGAGCCGGAAGGCAGCGACGAGGACCTGATCGAGAAGCTGCACGAAATGGCCGAAGGCGGCAGCCACGCCGAACCCGCGCCTATCTCCGTCGTCGCTGCTCCCCCGGTGCAACCCGCCGCACCGCAGGTGGCTCACGGCACATTGGTGGATCAGGTGCTGGAACGTCCGCTGCGTCCCGGCGAAGTCTCGCTCGACGATCTCGAACGCGCCTTCCGCGAGACCGAGATCGAAGTCGAACCCGCGCCCGCAGCAGCGCCTGCGCCCGTAGCCAAGGCAGCCGCCCCCGCGCCGCAAATCGTCAAGAAGGAAGCCAAGCCCAAGAAGGCCAGCGCGCCCGAGGCCGCCGACGTCCAGGAAGCCGACAAAATCGCCAACCAGTCGATCCGCGTCAACGTGGACACGCTGGAGCATTTGATGACCATGG